>NZ_JBKVCZ010000018.1:0-77591 GCF_046966825.1 Hungatella sp.
GCTCATATAGCCTCCGTTTCCAGCTATATAAGAACCTATCTCCATTATAATGTTTTTTTCAAAAACAGACAATAGCCCTGCTTATTTTTTGGTGTTATTTACATTGATTTTTGGTGAAATGGGGATTCTTAAGTCCGAACGGACGTAGAATGCCAGATGAATTGGGCAGAAAGGAATACGGATAGAAACCGGATTCCTGTGGCGATAGCTTCTTATAAAGGCTATCATCGGTTTTGTGATAGTAGTATAACATGGACAGACGGCCCGGGACAAGCTGTTTTTCCATCCTCACGTTGCAATTTCCCCCGCATTTCCTTATAATAGGAGGACAGAGATTCACCATAATAGGAGGACAGAGATTCACCGGAATCAGTCAGGAGGAATAAATAAGAATGAAATCTTTAGTAATTGCAGAAAAGCCGTCGGTGGCGCGTGATATTGCCAGGGTCCTTCGCTGCGGAAGGAATCAAAACGGCGCGCTGGAGGGCGATCAATATATTGTAACCTGGGGGCTGGGGCATCTGGTGACGCTGGCGGACCCGGAAGATTACGACCCGAAGTATAAGACGTGGAAGATGGAAGACCTTCCCATGATGCCGGAGCAGTTTAAGCTGGAAGTGATCAAACAGACGGGAAAACAGTTCAGCGCAGTCAAGGCGCAGCTTCAGAGGAAGGATGTGGGCGAGATCATTATCGCCACAGATGCAGGCCGGGAGGGGGAACTGGTGGCCAGGCTGATCCTGGAGAAAACCGGATGCCGAAAGCCGATCAAGCGACTCTGGATTTCGTCTGTCACGGACAAGGCAATTAGGGACGGATTTGCGAAGCTGAAAAACGGCCATGAATACGACAATCTCTATGATGCCGCCATGTGCCGGGCGGAAGCAGACTGGCTGGTGGGAATCAATGCTACCAGAGCTCTGACCTGCAAGTACAATGCGCAGCTGTCCTGCGGCCGTGTTCAGACTCCGACCCTTGCAATTATCGCCAGCCGGGAGGAGGAGATTAAGAATTTTGTGCCGAAGCCCTATTACGGAATCGCGGCAAAGAGCCAGACACCACCGCTCACACTGACGTGGCGCGACGAAAAGTCAAAGAGCTTCCGCTCCTTTGATAAGGAACGGGTGGAAGGAATTATGAAGAAGATCGAGGCAGGCAGCGGCCAGGGGCTTGTAACCGAGGTAAAGCGTATTCCGAAGAAGACGTATGCACCGCAGCTCTATGATCTGACAGAGCTTCAGCGGGAGGCAAACCGGAAGTTCAATTATTCGGCCAAGGAAACGCTCAATATCATGCAGCGGCTTTACGAAAATCACAAGGTCCTGACGTATCCCAGAACGGATTCCAGGTACTTGAGCTCGGATATCGTACCGTCAATCAAGGAGCGCCTGGAGGCCTGCGGCGTGGGTCCGTACCGGAAACTGGCCGGGCGCCTGATGAATCAGAAGATTGTGGCTAAGCCGTCTTTTGTGGATGATAAGAAGGTATCGGACCACCATGCCATCATACCGACGGAGCAGTTCGTACAGCTGGACCATATGACTGTGGAGGAACGCAAAATCTATGACCTCGTGGTGCGAAGATTCATCGCCGTTCTCTATCCGCCTTTCGAGTACGAGCAGACGGAGCTTACGGTAGAACTGGCCGGTGAAAATTTTGCCGCAAAGGGCAGGATTGTAAAGAGCGCCGGATGGCGGGAGGTCTATGAGGGGCAGGATGACGACGAGGATGACGGGGAGGATTCGGAGCGGCAGGAGATACGCGCGCAGAAACTTCCGGATGTAAAGAGAGGGGACAGGATTCCGAAGCTTTCCGTCACAATGACGGAAGGAAAGACGAAGCCGCCGGCTCCATTTAACGAGGCGACACTGCTTTCCGCTATGGAAAATCCCACCGCCTATATGGAATCGAAGGATAAAGCTATGGCGAAGACGCTGGGAGAGACAGGCGGTCTGGGTACCGTCGCCACCAGAGCAGATATTATTGAGAAACTGTTCTCCAGCTTCTTGCTGGAGAAACGGGGGAAGGACATCTGCCTGACCTCCAAGGCGAAACAGCTTCTCACCCTGGTTCCGGAGGATTTGAGAAAACCGGAACTGACTGCTGACTGGGAGATGCGGCTGTCGAAAATTGCGGATGGAAAGCTGAAGCGTGCCGCCTTTATGAAGGATATCCGCTCCTATTCCAATGAATTGATCTCCCAGATTAAAAGCGGAGATGGCCAGTTCCGCCACGATAATGTGACAAATACAAAATGCCCTGTCTGCGGCAAGCGGATGCTTCTCGTAAAAGGGAAGAACAGCGAGATGCTGGTGTGTCAGGACAGGGAGTGCGGCCACAGGGAAACCGTAGCCAGAACCAGCAACGCACGCTGCCCGGTCTGCCATAAGAAGATGGAGCTGCGCGGAAAAGGAGACAGTCAGATCTTTGTATGCAAATGTGGTTATAAGGAAAAACTGTCATCCTTCAAGGACCGCCGGGCCAAGGAGGGCGCAGGCGTATCGAAAAAGGACGTGGCCAAATATCTGAACCAGCAGAAGAAGGAGGCGGAGGCGCCGATCAACTCAGCGTTTGCGGATGCGTTTGCAAAATTAAATTTGGATAAGAAGAAATAATGGAATAGTAACGCCGCAAGTCTTTCAAGCGCCCCCTATTTATGCTATACTGTAAACACTTAGCGGCTAACAAAAACAGTTATAAAGGAGAAGGATATGGATTACAGGACATATTTGAAGAACTACCCGGACAAAGACGGGCGTTTTGGCCCTTATGGAGGCGCTTATTTAACGGATGAACTGATCCCGGCTTTTGAGGAGATCGCGGACGCGTACCAGACGATCTGCCACTCCTCCCAGTTTATCAACGAGCTGCGGAGAATCAGGAAGGAGTTCCAGGGCAGGCCGACGCCGGTCTACCACTGCGAGCGTCTCTCCAAAAGCATCGGCAACTGCCAGATCTATTTAAAGAGAGAGGACTTAAACCACACAGGGGCTCATAAGCTAAACCACTGCATGGGCGAGGGACTTCTGGCGAAGTTCATGGGAAAGAAGCGTCTGATCGCGGAGACAGGAGCTGGCCAGCACGGCGTGGCTCTGGCCACGGCTGCGGCTTTCTTTGGCCTGGAGTGCGAGATCCATATGGGGGAAGTCGACATTGCGAAGCAGGCTCCCAATGTGACGAGAATGAAGATTCTGGGCGCCAAGGTGGTGCCTGTGACACACGGTCTCAAGACCTTAAAGGAAGCAGTTGATTCCGCTTTCGAATCGTATGCGAAGAATTATAAGGACTCGATCTACTGTATCGGTTCCGCGCTGGGCCCGCATCCATTCCCGTTAATGGTGCGTGATTTCCAGTCAGTCGTGGGATACGAGGCGAGAGACCAGTTTTATGAGATGACAGGAATGTTCCCGGACGAGGTGTGCGCCTGTGTCGGCGGCGGAAGCAACTCTATCGGTATGTTCATTCCATTCCTGGATGATCCCGTGGACATCACCGGCGTGGAGCCTTTAGGCAGAGGCGAGAAGTTAGGCGACCATGCGGCTTCCATGAAGTTTGGAGAAAAGGGCATCATGCATGGCTTCGAGAGCATCATGCTGAAGGACGAAAACGGAGAACCGGCGCCGGTATATTCCATTGCCAGCGGTCTGGACTACCCGTCGGTAGGACCGGAGCACGCATTTTTACATGACCTGGGCCGTGTGAAATACGAGACAGTCAGCGACGAGCAGGCCATGGAAGCTTTCTTCAAGCTGTCCCGCTACGAGGGAATCATCCCCGCGATTGAGAGCTCCCACGCCGTGGCATACGCGATGCGCAGGGCGAAGGAGATGAGACAGGGTTCGATCCTGGTGTGCTTAAGCGGCAGAGGTGATAAGGATATTGACTATGTGGTGGAACATTATGGGTATGGCGATCAGTTTTTAGACTAACTGTGAGACTGCCGCGTACAGTGAGGGGAGGCCGGTAAACGGTCTCCCTTTTTGATTTGTAAAGGACTCTTTATTTCTTGGTAAAATTTCAGTAAATATTTACTATTTTCATTGACTCTGGAAGATAATGGAACTATAATAAAATTGAAAGGTGAGGATATAAAACATGGCTACAATTAAAGAAATTTCTCAGCTGGCGAGCGTCTCGAGTACGACGGTATCGCGTGTGCTGAATCAGGATGACACCATTGTGGTAAGTCCTGAAGTAAGAAAGAAGATATTTAAAATTGCCCACGAATTAAACTATGTCCCACCCAGAATGCGGCATGCGCAGAAAGAAAAGGAAATTGTCATAGGAGTTGCGGATTGGCACATCATCAGGAAGGACAGGCCGAATATCCGGATTTCTTCTCTGGACTGCATTGCAAAGACCATGGCGGAAAAGACCGACGTGAAGTTTGTACGTATGGACAAGGCGGCACCGTCACATTACGACGGAATCATCGCCTTTGGTGTCTTCTCCGAGTCGGAGATGGAGAGTCTGCGGATGCAGAGCTTCGCCATCGTGTTTATTAATTCGGATCCAAAGGACTACGAGTACGACTGTATCGTCATGGACTTTACAAAGGGAATACGGGAGATGCTTTACTATCTTCTGGACAGAAAGCAGTACCGGAGTGTCGGGTACATAGGCGGACTTTATGAAGAGGGAGACTTGCGCATCGGTTACCGGAGACTGGAGGGCTTGAGAGAGACCTTCCGGGAGCGGGGCTGTTACGATGAGAATCACTTCTTTATCGGGGAGTTCAGCCGGGATGGCGGATACGAGCTTGCAAGACAGGCGGCAGCGTCGGGGCATTTGCCGGAAGCTGTGCTTTTAGGCAGCGACGAGGTGGCCGAAGGGGTGCTGGAGGCATTTTTTGATGCGGGGCTCCGGGTACCCAAGGATGTGGCCGTGGTGATCTACAAGGATATCGAGACACTGGAATCCCAGTGGCCGACGTACACCAAGGTTCGTATGTTTCCGGAGATTGTCTGGCAGACAGCGATCAAACTTCTCCTGGAACAGATCCAGGGCGGACGCAGTGACAACATGACAATTTATCTTCCCACCAAGCTAGAGGTTGGCGACAGCGCATAACGGTAACCCCAGAGAAGATGGATCAGGTAAAGGAGAGCGTTATGAAAAAATCAGTTTCTGTAATGATGGCAATTGCACTGTGTGCAGCAATGGTCAGCGGATGTTCAGGATCCGGCGGACAGAAGGATACCGCGGCAGATACCAAGGCTGCAGTGGAGACAACTGCTTCCGGAGCAGCGGAAAAAGGGTCTGAGGAACAGACGGCTGCGGCGGAAAACAAGAAGATTGACAAACTGAACGTATACTTCGTTCCTTCCAGAGAACCGGAAGAGATTGTAACGGCAACAGAACCATTAAAGGAGATGTTAAAGACAGAACTCGCCAGGGAAGGGTATGATATCGGTGAGGTGGTTATCACAGTAGGTACCAGCTATGAGGCAGTAGGCGAGGCCCTTTCCGCGGGAACCGCGGATATCGGTCTGATTCCAGGCGGAACGTATGTGCTTTACGACGATGGCGCCGATGTTATCCTGACAGCAACCCGTGACGGACTGAGCAAGAATTCCGACAGCGCCAAGGACTGGAATGACGGCAAGGCGACGGAGCCGACAGACCAGCAGGTTACTTCCTACCGTGCGCTGATGATCGCAGGACCATCTGAAAAAGGACAGGAGCTGGCAAAGAAGGTTAACAGCGGAGAAGCGCTGACCTTTGATGATCTGAGCAGCGCAAACTGGAGCGTGATGTCTTCCTCATCACCGGCCGGATACATCTATCCGTCTTTATGGCTTCAGGAGAACTTTGAGAAGAACATTCTGGATCTTGGACATGCGGTTCAGTCCGATTCTTACGGCAGCGCATTTGCAAGACTGGCTTCCGGACAGGTGGATGTCCTCTGTACATACGCAGACGCCCGCAGAGACTATGAAGAAAAGTGGAATTCAGAGTATGGAAGAAGCGGATCGATCTGGGAAGAGACGAATGTGATCGGTGTAACTCCTCCAATCTATAACGATACAGTCAGCGTAAGCAAGACTTCCAAGATTATGGATGACGCCTTTAAGACAGCCATTCAGAATGCCTTTATCAACATTGGAAAGACAGAAGATGGCAAGAAGGTAATCGCCATTTACAGCCATATGGGATATGAGCCTGCACAGTCTTCCGATTACGATAATGAGCGCGCAGCACAGAAGATGATTCAGGAATTAAATGCCAAATAAGCGATAAGCACGATTATTAAGGAGGCACCGTAAAGAAATATGGTTTACGGCGCCTCCTTTTGGGTTTCCATGAGAAAATACTAAAGTCGAGGTAGGAGCATGATTGAATTTGATAAAGTAGGAAAGACGTACCCCAATGGTTTCAACGCACTGAAGGATGTCAATTTAAAGATCGAGCAGGGAGAATTTGTGGCGATCATTGGCCTTTCCGGCGCCGGGAAATCTACGCTTCTGCGGACCATTAACCGGATGCACGACATCACCGAGGGGAAGCTTACTGTGGACGGAACCGATGTGATGCAGCTGAAGGGTAAGGAGCTCCGCCGTTTCCGCAGAAAGATCGGCATGATCTTCCAGTCGTTTAACTTAGTGACCCGGACAAAGGTCATCAATAATGTGCTGATGGCAAAGGTGCCGGATCTGTCCTTTATCCGGGCGCTCTTCGGGATCTATCCGAAGGATGACAAGCTGGCGGCCCTGGAGGCTCTGGATAAGGTGGGGATTCTGGACAAGGCATTTGTGCGCGCGGACCAGCTCTCCGGCGGGCAGCAGCAGAGAGTGGCCCTGGCGAGAACCCTGGCGCAGAATCCGCAGATCATCCTGGCGGATGAGCCGGTGGCATCCTTAGACCCGGTAACGGCCAAGCAGGTTATGGAGGACTTCCAGAGGATCAACAGGGAGATGAATATCACCATTCTTCTTAACATTCACCACGTGGAACTGGCGCTCACGTACGCCAGCCGCGTGGTCGGCATACGTGCGGGCCAGATCGTCTATGACGGCCCCGTATCCGATGTCAATGAAGAGATCCTGAACAATATCTACGAAGGGAAGCTGGAGCAGGAGGTGGCCGGATGAGTTTATACGACAAGGTCTTTCCGCCGAAGAAAATGACGATTTCCAATGGTAAGACAATTGAAAAACCGGCTTCGCGTCTGCCTCTCGTTGCGGTTATCCTGCTGATTATGACGGCCATTTCCGTGAAGATAACCGGATTTGACTTGAGGGTTCTGGCCGAGAGGGGAAATCAGTTTTTCGTCATACTGGGCATGATGATCCCGCCGAGGGTCTCCTATATGTCACAGATCTGGAAACCGCTTTTTGATACCATCAAAATGTCGCTTTTAGGTACGGTGGTCGGCGCGGTGCTGGTGGTACCGTTTGCCATGGCGGCTTCCACCAATGTGATTAAGAGCAGGCTGGTGATCAGTGTCATGAGGCTGTTCCTGAGTATTGTGAGAACGCTTCCTACGCTGGTAACCGCTCTGATCGCTACCTATGTATTCGGACTGGGCACTCTGGCAGGAACCACGGCGATTGCCATCTTCACATTTGCCTATATGGGGAAAATCCTGTATGAGGAGATCGAGACGGTGGATATGGGCGCCTTCGAGGCGGTGGAAGCCATCGGGGCGACGCGGGTCCGCGCATTTGTCAGCGCAATTATTCCGCAGGTGCTCCCATCCTACATCTCCAACGGCCTGTTCTGTTTTGAGGGAAATGTCCGGTACGCCGCGATCCTCGGTTACGTGGGCGCGGGCGGCCTGGGTCTGATCCTGAATGAAAAGCTGGGCTGGAGAGAGTATTCCAGCGTCGGCATGATCCTGGTGATGTTGTTTCTAACGGTATTCATCATCGAATCGGTGAGCCGTTACTGCCGGAAAAAACTGGTATAGAGGGGAGAGCGGAAAATGAACAAACAGATTGAACAAGCATATAAAGATCGTCCGCGCAGCACGGTATACCAGATTGTGGTATCGGTGATCGTGGTGGCCCTGATCGTATGGTCCGGTTCCGCGGTGGAATTTACGGGAGGCGGAGCAAACGGCGGGCAGATCGCCTTAAACATTTTAAAGGGAATCTTTCATCCCGATCCAAAGCTGCTCTTTAACTTTACTATGCAGGGCGTGCCCTACCTTCTTCTGGAGACCGTCTGCATCGCATTTTTGGGCACACTGGTGGGCGCGGTACTGGCGATCCCGTTTTCGTTTCTGTCCGCATCGAATCTGATGCCGGCGCCCATCGCCTGGCTGAGCCGGATGGCCATCATGGCAATCCGTACCGTGCCGGCGTTTGTCTATGGACTGATGTTTATCCGTGTCAGCGGGCCTGGGGCATTTACGGGACTTTTGACCATGTCCGTGTGTTCCATCGGTATGGTGTCCAAGATGTATATTGAGGCAATCGAGGATCTGGACATCAGAATTCTGGAGTCGCTGGACGCCTGCGGCTGCAATACGATGCAGAAGATCAGGTATGGAATTCTGCCTCAGCTGATTCCGAATTTTGCATCGACGGTCATTTACCGTTTTGATATTAACTTAAGAGATGCCACTGTGCTGGGTCTGGTAGGCGCGGGCGGTATCGGCGCACCACTGATCTTCGCCATGAATTCCTATCGCTGGAACGAGGCGGGAGCCATTCTGGTGGGACTGATTGTGCTGGTTCTGATTGTGGAATACATTTCCACGAGAATCAGGGTAAAACTGACGAGGGGATAAACATGAGAAAGACAGCAAAAATTTATTATACATCAGATGTCCACGGATATCTTTTCCCTTCTGCATACACGGAACGGAGCGAGAAGCCGGCCGGACTGTTAAACTGCATCGCCAATTATCAGAAGGACGGGAATACGCTGGTCCTGGACGGGGGCGACACGCTACAGGGGTCCCCCATGGCCATTTACCTCTCCGCGGGCAGGAAGGAAGGCCTGGAGGCGGAGCATGCCATTGCGGACGTCTTTAACGCCGGCGGTTACGACGCGGTGACTCTTGGGAATCATGATTTTAACTTCGGATATGAGTATCTGGAGCATCATTTAAATGCCTTAAACGCGCGCTGCATCTGTGCCAATGTCCGGGACCGGAAAGGCCGCCTGGGAGTGATATCCAGCCAGGTGTTTACCATGGAAAATGGTCTGCGTATGGGAGTAACCGGTGTGGTAACCGATTTTGTCAATGTGTGGGAACAGCCGGAGCATATGAGAGATTTGGAAGTGACCGACGCCTTTTCGGCGGCAGAACGGGAACTGGAGCGCTTAAAGGCGATCTCGGATGTGACGGTGTGCATCTATCACGGCGGCTATGAATGTGATCTGGAAACCGGAGACCTGCTGAGTGAGAGCGGGGAAAATGTGGGTTGCCGGATCCTTCGGGAGCTGGATTTCGACGTGCTGCTGACTGCTCATCAGCACATGATGGTGCCTGTCAGGAAGATAAACGGGACCACAACGCTGCAGCTTCCGGCAAATGCGGTCTACTATGCAAAGCTGGAGATCGCCTGTGAGGATGGAGACGTGTCCGTCTCGGCTTCGATCGATCCGGCGGGAGAGATTCATGATGAGGAACCGTACCGGTCCCTGCTTCCGCTGGAGCGGAGGGTTCAGCAGTGGCTTGACGAGAAGGCGGGCAGCCTGGAGGAGGATATTCCCCGGCAGTCCAAGCTTGAGATGGCGCTTCAGGGCTCCAGGGTAGCCGATTTCTTTAACCAGCTCCAGCTGGAATATTCGGGAGCGGATATTTCCTGTGTGGGGCTGGGGAACACACCGATGGGGCTGGAGAAACGTGTGACGACACGGGATATCGTGTCTGTGTACCCGTTTGCCAACACTCTGGTGGTTCTGGAAGTGGACGAAACGGTGATGAAGAAGGCACTGGAACGGTGTGCGGAATATTTCACCGTGGAAAATGGAAAAGTGCGGGTTTCGGATGTATTTTTAAAGCCTAAGGTCGAGCACTACAATTACGACTTCTTCGCCGGGATTTCCTGTGAGTTCGATCTGCGCAGACCGGTGGGAGACCGCGTGACGAAGCTTCTGTATGACGGGGCCCCCATTGGCGGCCGGAAGCTTACGCTCTGTATGAGCGATTACCGCGCCAGCGGGACGGGCGGCTATGATTTCTACCGCAAATGCCGGGTGGTGAAACGGATCGGCTCCGAGGTGCCGCAGATGGCCCTTTGGTATTTAAGAGAGCATGAGACGGTGCAGATAGAAACAAGGAGTGATCTCTCCGTGGTATGGTAATTGGCCTCTATATAACTGTAAGTTATAAAAGATATATAAATAAAGTATAAAAAAAGTATAAAGTTTTTATTGATTTCTGTACGGTAAAGTGATAAACTCCATTTCATCAGAAGTTTGGAGGAAAAACGGGATGATTTGTCTACGGCGCAGCGTCTCTTTTTTCTCCGGAACCTCTGACCAGACACAGGAGGAATTGGTCTGGTTGAAGAAAAAGGAGAGACAGAGTATGAATGGCTTAACAATGATGATTCTTGCCGTCGTAGTGCTGGGCGGCGCGTACCTGGTCTACGGGAGGTATCTTGCAAAGAAATGGGGCATCAATCCGGATTCCAAAACGCCCGCCTATGAGATGGAGGACGGTGTGGATTACGTTCCGGCCGATACCAACGTGGTATTTGGCCACCAGTTTGCATCAATTGCCGGCGCGGGGCCGATCAACGGACCGATTCAAGCGGCGATGTTCGGATGGCTTCCGGTTATGCTCTGGATTCTGCTGGGCGGTGTGTTCTTCGGCGCAGTACAGGATTTTGCCTCCATGTATGCCTCCGTGAAAAATAAGGGCCGTTCCATCGGCTATATCATCGAACTCTATATCGGAAAACTTGGAAAACGGCTGTTTCTGCTGTTTACCTGGCTGTTCTCCATTCTGGTGGTAGCGGCATTTGCCGATATCGTGGCAGGTACCTTCAATGGTTTTGACGCCAACGGAGCCACGGTGACTGCCAACGGCGCGGTTGCGACGACCTCGCTGCTCTTCATCGTATTTGCCGTGGGACTGGGCTTTTATTTAAAATATACGAGATTCCCCAAGATGCTTAACACACTGTTTGCAATCGCGCTTCTCGTACTGGCCGTAGGCCTGGGGCTGGCATTTCCAATCTATGTGCCGCAGAGCGCATGGCTGATTTTCGTATTTATCTACGTAATCATTGCCTGTGTGACACCGGTATGGGCGCTTTTACAGCCTCGTGACTATTTAAACAGCTATCTGCTGATCGCCATGATCGTGGGATCGGTGCTCGGCATCTGTGTATACAATCCGTCTATGAATCTGCCTTCCTTTACAGCCTTTAAGCTGACCGCGGCCAACGGGAGCGTCTCCTATTTATTCCCGGCGCTGTTCGTCACCATCGCCTGCGGCGCTGTATCGGGCTTCCACTCTCTGGTCGCCTCGGGAACGGCCTCCAAGCAGATTAAAAATGAAAAGAACATGCTTCCGGTATCCTTTGGCGCCATGCTTTTGGAGAGTCTTCTTGCCATTACGGCGCTGATCGCGGCCGGATTCGTCGCCACACAGGAAGGACTTCCGGCAGGAACGCCGCCGCAGCTGTTTGCACAGGCCATTTCCATCTTTTTGACAAGCCTCGGGCTTCCGGAATCCGTCTGCTATACGTTAATCACCCTGGCAATTTCCGCGTTTGCACTGACGAGTCTCGATTCCGTAGCGCGTGTGGGACGTATCGCGTTCCAGGAATTCTTCACGGATGACAGCATCGCCCCGGAGGATCAGTCACCGCTTAACAAGGTCCTGACCAATAAGTATTTTGCCACTATCCTGACACTGTTGCTCTGCTATGCGCTTTCCCGCGCCGGTTACGCCAGCATCTGGCCGCTGTTCGGTTCGGCGAACCAGCTGCTTTCCGCACTGGCCCTGATCGCCTGCGCCGTATTCTTAAAGAAGACGAAACGCCAGGGCGCCATGCTCTGGGGGCCGATGGTGATCATGCTTGGCGTCACATTTACGGCTCTGGCTTTAAAGATCACGGAGCTGGTGACCGCACTTTCCGGCCAGTTTGTTTTCGGCAATGCCCTGCAGCTGGTATTCGCAGTGCTTCTTCTGATTCTGGGCGTGATTGTAGCCTTTGAGGGGATTAAGAAGCTGATTGGAAAAGATGAGACCTTAGAAAATACAGAGACCGCAGATACAAAGAAGTCTGCGGGAGAAGTCGTTGCATAGATAAGCTGCGGATGTGGATGCCGCATTACCATGAAAGGGGCTGTGAGAAAATGGAGTTGATCTGACTCCGTTTTTCCAGCTCCATTTTTTTGTTCACTGCCAATATTCCGCGAGGTGTTTTGGGTGAGTGGAGCAAAAGTCACAGAACCCGGGGGCAGCAGTACGAAACGGCGTATTTCATACTGGATTATTAAGAAAAAATACCTTATAATAAAGGAATATCTGCTAAATTAGGAATGGGGGCGTAGATTCAAATGATAGACCAGGCTGGTTTGCGCATGGACACGGGTTATCAGATTGCCTGTGAACGGATACAGGGGGTAAATGATAACATGGCAAAATCCCATTATCACGAATATTTTGAACTTTATTATCTGGAGTCCGGCAAGCGGTACCACATAGCGGATGATACGCTGTACTGCCTTAATTCAGGGGAATTTATACTGTTTCCCCCTTATGTGATGCATCATTCCTACGGGGATAGCGATGTTCCGTTTAAACGGCTGGTGCTTTATTTTACCAGGGAAATGATAGCGGTTCCCGGCGTGACAGATGTGCTCAACCAGCACGCCTGGGTATATAAGTCAGATGAGAAGAATGAGATACACGCACTTTTGCGCGCGCTGCTAAAAGAACAGGAATGCAATGACAATTATTCAGAAGAGGCCCTGTATTTCATTTTGAATCAGATTCTGATCCTGCTGCTGCGCAATTCCACAGAAACCGCAAAGCCGGAGAAACAGAGCCGTATAACCAGCATCATCCATTATCTCCACGAGAATTATACATCCCCCATCACCCTGAATGATCTGGCCGAACAGTTTTATCTCAGTCCTTATTATCTGTGCCGGGAATTTAAAAAATACACCAACAGCACCATTGTTCAGTATATTAATAGCCTGCGTGTGGGACATGCCCAAAGGCTGTTTGTGGAAACGGATAAGAGCGTCACGGAAATCAGCAAGATTGTGGGCTTTTCCAATGTGACACATTTTAACCGGGTGTACCGCTCTGTCACCGGGCTCTCCCCTTCCAAAAGCCGTAAACAGGCTAAGGAGCGCAGTGCAGCAATGGAACGGCGCGGCCTCCCCAGTTGATGTCAATCCGCACAGTGGAGGCATAGAAGGGGGGAACCTCATCTTCCTGCCTCTGCTTTTCTCATAATCATCTGCTGCCAGAATCCGGCTGCCTGTTCCGGCCAGCCGTCCACCTCCTGTCCATTTCGTTTGGCTTCCTCTGCCGCATCAAAGAACAGATCTGTGGAAGTGCTGGGATAAATCAGGGGCTGTCCGGTAAGGACCAGCGCTTTTATCCGTTCCAGGGTTTCTTCAAACCCGCATTTTTTAAACCCATAATCACCCAAAGGACGTCTCCATACATCTTCTGTCATATTGGTAAAAAAGTAATCCGACAGGGGCTTGTATTCCTCATAGCTGCAAAGTTCTCCTATGGTGGTTTCCGGTGTTACCTGGTTCATTTTCATCATCCTCCTATATAGGGATACAATAATGCCCCGGCAAATCTGCCGGGGCGATGTGTGAATTGTCAGACAAGTCCCATAAGCCTTGGAAGCGTCAAGGAAATTGCAGGCACATAGGTGACTAAAAAAAGCACAATCAGCAGCGCTCCCACATAGGGAAGCAGGGGTTTAACCACCCGCTCAATGGGCACCTTGCTGATACCGCAGGATACAAATAGTACCGAGCCCACCGGAGGCGTCATGGTACCCATACACATATTGAAGGTCAGTACCACGCCGAACTGAACAAGGTCCATGCCCAGGCTCTGGACAATCGGAAGAAAAATGGGCGTGAAAATCAAGCAGGCCGGTGTGATATCCAGAAACATGCCAACCACCAGGAGCACCAGGTTCATCAGAAGCAGGATGACATACTTATTGGTGGACAAGGACATGATTGCATTGCTGATAGCAGCCGGGATTCCTGTATATGCCATTACCCATGACATTGCCGATGACGCGGATATCAGGAACAGAATGATACCGCTGGTTGCCGCGCTGTTCAGCAGGATTTTCATAAAGCTCTTCCAGGTCAGGGAACGGTAAAACAGTGAGAGGATCAGGCAGTACAGCACACAGATGCCGGCGCCTTCTGTGGCAGTAAAGATACCGCCCACAATACCACCGATGACGATCACGATCAGCAGCAGGCTGGGTATGGCGTCCAGGGTAATCCGAACCGCCTCTGAGGCTGAAACCTTCGGGCAAACAGGATAATTATGTTTCTTCGCATAACAGTATGCAATCGCCATGGTGCTCAGGCCCATTAATATGCCGGGAATATAGCCCGCCATGAACAGGGCTGAGACAGATACGCCGCCTGCAACTGTGGAGTATACGATAAATGCGCTGGTTGGCGGAATCAGAAGCCCGGTCGGGGCCGATGCAATATTCACACAGGTGGAAAATGCAGGATCATACCCCTCTTCCTCCTCCATAGGAGCCATGATGCCGCCGATAGCTGAAGCCGCTGCCACCGCTGAACCGGACAGCGCGCCAAAGAACATGTTAGCCAGTACATTGGTATGTGCCAGGGAGCCTGGAATACGTCCGGACAGCAGCTGGGCGAACCGGATCAGCCTTCTGGCAATGCCGCCGTTGTTCATGATATTACCCGCAAGTATGAATAACGGGACTGCAAGAAGGGAAAAGCTTTCCACACCGCTGTTCATCTTTTGCATGACGATGAAGCTGGTCTGGTCCCAGGGCAGATTCACCAGAGTGGTAGCAATGGAGGAAATTGCAATACTGACGGAAATGGGGCATCCCAGAATCAGCAAGATTGCAAAAACCCCAAACAATACAAGAGCAGTAATCGCTATATTCATACTTATTTGTCCTCCTCCTTAATCGTGATTCCGGTCATATCTTCCCAGATATTGATAAGCTGTGCAACCATGATAAACACTCCGGAAATCGGAGCCATGCTGTATACCAGGCTTCTGGAAATGCCCAGCAGGGCTGAGTATTCTTTTCTGGCACTGAGTGCAAGCTTGGTACCGCCCACTGTCAGGATTGCCAGAGCAAATGCAAATATCAACAGATCAATAAAGATCATCAGAAAACGTCTCTTTTCAGGCGTCATCTTGTTATGGAGCAAAAGAAGAGCCATATGCTGTCTGGTGCAGAACCCATAGGCCGCGCCCATGAAGCCGGTCCATATCAGCAGATACCGGACAATCTCTTCTGTAAAATCGCTGGGACTGTTTAACACATAACGGGTAAATACCTGGTAAATAACAAGAAAGCTCATGGCTACCAGAAGGATAGCCGATATCCATGACAGCAGGAATACCATCCCCCGCTTTAGTTTGGTAAAGAACTGTTCCATAATTCCCTCCTATTCCACTGAATTAATGATTTCCAGAACATCCCCAACTTTGGGATACTGTGACTTATAGCTCTCGATCATATCTGCTGTGGCTGAGCGGAATGCCTCCTTGTCCACATCTTCGATGAAGGTTACCCCCATGTCGTTGGTGGCTGTCTCGACTGCCTCTGCCACAGCCTGCTCCCATTTTTCGATATGATTTTCCGTGGATTCCTTTGCCGTGTCAATCAGAAGCTGCCTGTCCTCCTCCGACAGTTTTTCCCAGGTATCCGTGGCAATGACCAGAACGTCCGGGATCATGGTATGCTGGTCCACCGAATAGAACTTGCAGATTTCGCCGTGCATACCGGTTGTCAGAGCTGTTTCATTATTTTCTGTGCCATCAATGATTCCGGTCTGAAGGGCAGTATACACATCACCCATAGCCATTGCAACAGGAGTACCGCCAAGGGCTTTCAACATATCTGTCTGTGACTTCATGTCTTGTACACGTATCTTTAATCCGTTTAGGTCCTCTGGTGTGCGGATCGGGCGGTCTATGGTGTAAAAGGAGCGGGATCCGGAAGTGTAATAGGTCAGCGTAACAAATCCATCCGCCTCACTTGAACGGAAAAATTCTCCCATCTGCTCCGAACCCATTACCTTATAATAGTTCTCATTGTCATCAAATATGTAGGGCAGACCGAAGGTATGATACCCTTCGTTATACGTTGCGAGTCCCGGGGCTGATACGCGGGTCATGTCCACCACGCCAGCCATCAGCTGCTCCAAAACCTCTGTTTCAGAGCCAAGAGTACCGTTGGGGAAGATTTTTATCTGGATACGTCCGTTGCTCTTTTCCTCCACACGGTCGGCAAATTCCTGCAGAGCGATTGATGTAATGTGGGTTTCTGCCAGGTTGTGGGCCAGATTCAGTACCAAGGGATGTTCTGCCGTTGCATCGGCGCTGCCCGCCGCCCCCGAGCTGGCACATCCGGCCAGGGTCAAGGCAGTCAGGACGGCCGCTGTCAGTAAGCCTGCAAATTTTTTCATAATCGTGGATCTCCTTCCTGTACTTACATTCCAATCATATCAAACTGCTCGAATGAAATGATTAAATCATAGTCTTTTTTGGGGTTCGGATATTTTATCTGTACAGATTTCAGTGTCTGGCTGTAATACCATCCAATTTGGGCTGCTTCGTATTTCTTCCGGTGAAGAAAGTGAGGAAGCTGCTCCCCAGCCACAGTTACTGCAAACGGTGCCTTTTCTCTGTGGATTAAGTCTATCTGCATATCCTCCACAGCCGTTTCATAATTTCCTTCCTGCTTAAAGGAGAGAACAGTGCGGATGCCCGCGGTCATGGTAATTTTTGTTTTCAGATAAACGCCCTTTTTGTAGTCTTCAGTATTTCCGTCATCCTCATACAAGGTAAATGAGCGGTCACGGTCCGGCGCGCATAAGAGGCGGATGCCTTCAACCTTCTCTCCTGCCAGGTTGTTCATCTGGTTCAGTGCCATGGGGATGATGGCCCCTGCCCGTATAAACAGGGGAATACTGCATAATGTGACCGGTATTTCAATGGTCTGTCCACCCTCGTATGCCTCCCGTGTATAGAAATCATAGAACCGCTCATCCTGCGGCAGGTAGATCCTGCGGGTCGTGGCACCTTTTTCCACTACATTGGCAACGAAAAGGGAATCGCCAACCATAAAGTCCACGCCTTCTTCATAGCAGGCCGGATCCTGCTGGAATGCACTGCACATAGGCTCCATGATAGGAAGTCCGGTTTCATGGGCGCGTGCCATGAGAGAATAGAGATAAGGAATCAGCTGGTACCTGAATTTGATGGCATCCCGGATATATCCGGTACAATCCCCATACATCCACGGTTCGGTTACCGTGTTGTCCGTGTTCACGGAGTGTACGGAGAATCTGGGCTGGAAAATACCGTTCTGCACCCATCTAACCATCAACTCTGCTTCCGGGGAAGGCCCATAAAAGCCTCCGATGTCTGCGCCCTGGTTGGCAACGCCGGACAGGCTCATGCCCAAAATAGTGGCTATGTTATACTTAAGTGATTCCCAGCAGGTCAGGTTATCCCCTGCCCACGTCTGAGCATATCTCTGGATTCCCGCATGTCCGGAACGGCACACGATAAATGGTCTGGTATTATCAAAGGTTTCCCTCACTGCTTCTGCCGTTACATGACACATGATGTTAGACATGGCGGCCTTTACCTGGCCGATGGTAGTCCCGTTTCCCTCAAAATCACAGCGGCAGTCTTTATCAACCAGACTGTCATATTCGCAGTTATCGTTCCACACAGAGCTGGTTCCCATCTCCAGGACCGACTTTTTCAGCATATCCTTCCATACTGCTCTGGCAGTCGGTTTCGTAAAGTCTACGAACACACCCTTTCCGCCCCACCAGGTGCCGACTCCCGGTTCATCTCCCTCACTGTCCCTTACAAAAATATCCTGCTTCTTCATTTCTGCAAGCTCCGGATGGGACAACAGGATTCCGGGTTTTACATTGGGAGATACGGTTATTCCACGCTTTGCCATTTCTGAAAAGAATTTTTTGGGGTCCTTGAAACGCTTCTTATTCCATGTAAATACACAGCGCTTTAAGCCTTCTCCGGTTTCCTGTGAGGTGTAACCGGATGAGAGCTGAAAACCGTCTACAGGGATATCCTCTTCCTTCGTGGTATCTATGAATTCCAGGATTGCGTCATCACAATCCGCCTCCAATTCAGGATAATACATGGATGAACCCAGGTATCCCAGGGCTGTGCGCGGAAGCATCGCAGATTTTCCGGTCAGATCTGTATAGCGCTCTACGACTTGGCGTATGGCTGGACCTGCAATAAAGAACAGGTCAATATCGCCCGCGTCGGTCCGGTAACGGCTGTGCATGTTCCAGTAATTGCTTTTCTCACGCCCCATGTCAAAATCACACTCAGCCGTATTATGGTAGAAATAGCCCACTGCCTTTCTGGTACTGCGGTTGAGCTTGATATAAAAAGGTATATGCTTGTATAAGGAATCTGTCTCCCTGGGATTATAGCCCATGGCATCCTTTGGGCTCATGCACATGTATTTCTGGGCTTTATTCCACTCTCCGCTTTTTTCTCCAAACCCATAGAAACAATCCTCCGGTGAAATCTCGCTGGTATGGATCCGACGGTGGTTGGAATCCTCCTGGTATGCCAGATCTACAATATCTCCATGAAGCATGGTTCCATCCTGGTCATAGATGCGGATGGAAAAAGGTTCTTTGTCTACAACTGCCTTCAGCTGCTTACCCTGAATCACCGCTTGTTTTTCTCCATCCGTCAGTTTGGATTCTGCCGGCTGGATCCGTTTCCGATAGTCCTTCATCAGGTCATCCATGGGATCCTCCCATGCGGTCATGACCAGGCTATAGGATCCTTCTTTAAAATCTCCGTCAAACCCTGCCCGAATTCTTATAATAGAATCAGTCAGAAACCATATTCGGATTTCTACGCAGTTGGTCTGAATCGAATAATAGCCATCTCTGGAGCAGATTCCAAGTGCCTTTTTACAAACTTTCATACCGTTCCTCCTTGAGTTATTCTGGTTCAATCATACAGAAAAGCAGGTTTAAAAGCTAGACGGATTTTGCAGTGTTTTTGTAGAAACTTTGCATATTTTGCTCTTTTGAACGAAATGAATTTTGAATATTTCACGTAGGATACCATGAGAAAATGATTGCTTAATCGTATATTTTGACTGAAAAGGGATCAAACATAAAAAAACTATCCCTTTTAAGAGAACAAGATACGTTCGTTTTTGACCAGGACAGAGCAATTTTCGTCTAGTATATGATTTTCGTCTACAGTATAATGAAAATAATTTTTGATAAGGAGGAATTTTTATGGCAAGTATGACATGTCACTATTATAGTTCTACACTGGGAAATAATATTGCAATTAATGTTATCATCCCAACTCCACAGGGAAATGAACAGATTGTGGATCAGGATGTACAAAAACAGTATCAATATGAAACCGGCTTACCTGTAGTCTATCTTCTGCACGGCGCCTATGGGGATTTCAGCTCCTGGATCCGTTACAGCAATATCGAGCGGTATGCCCAGGAACGGTGCTGCGCCGTGGTCATGGCCTCTGCGGGTAACTTCTTCTATCAGGACATGTATCACGGAAGCGCCTACCGCACCTTTTTTACGGAAGAACTTCCCGTATTCGTCACAAGCGTGTTTCCTGTTTCCTCCAAAAAGGAGGACACCTATATTGCCGGATTCTCCATGGGAGGCTACGGAGCCTGGTACCTGGCCTTGTCAGCGCCGCATCTGTATGCAAAGGCTGCCAGCATGTCCGGAGCGCTGGACATTGCAGCTTTATATAAGAAGGCATCGGAGGGCGCCATAGATAACCCATTCCCTTGGCATGATATCTTCCGGAACCCGGAAATGCTTTCCGGCAGTGACAAGGATTTGTTTGCATTATATGAACAGTGCAGGAATAACCATATGGTACCCAGTCTGTATCAGGCCTGCGGTACCGAAGATTTCCTATATGATATTAACCGTTCTGTGAAAATGCGCATGGAAGATATGCAGGCAGATCTTGTCTACGAAGAAGGACCAGGCGGACATAACTGGGATTTCTGGGATGCTTATATCCGCAGGATCCTGGATTGGATGTTGGAAAAAAGATAACTGGATGCATGGAAAAGTTCCATAAAACATAACAGCTGATACCAAAAGCGCCTCCAGGTTTTGTACCTGAAGGCGTTTTCGATTCGAAACGGCGGTTCCATATTTCTTATAATTGTTATTCCTTTCCGGTTAGGAATTACGTATTTTTAAGGTTGTACGGCTGTATTTGCCTCGTTTAACAGCAGTGCTTTTGCGAAAGCCCTGTTATCGCTGGTAAGTAAAAAGAAGAATGCACTGCTGCGGCATTTTTGCTGCCGCTGCCCTTTCAGGACAAAGTCGTAGCCCATGGCGCATTTGGAGTTGCATGCGGATGGGTCCAACAGGCGTTTGCACACAGGCGCGTCCTGGATGGCCTTTGCCAGCTCGTCGGAGATGGTATCGAACACCTCCATGTAGTCCGCCAGATGGTTTGGATAGATGCGGACCATCAGTCCCTTTCTGCGGAATACGTAGTTGAGGATCGTCTTTTTATTCTGAAGGCAGGAGACGACATAGCCGCTTTTTGCCTGCTTTATCTCTGTTTTGCAGCCGAGTTTCGTCAGCTCTTCATGCAGTTCCCTTACAAACTCCCGGTTATCTCCATCGACAGTGGATAAAAAATCATCAAATGTATATTTTTCGCTCATAACGCTGCTCCTTTTTGCATTTTCATCGTTCTTCTATAATGGGTATCCATATCTGGGCCTTATACGTATCGCTGGTCTGATCCCCTTCACTGTACCATTCTAACTCGGGGCAGGGCGCATGTTTAAAGGGGTACTTTAAAAGCCACTCCTCGTTAAGATACTTCCAGCCATGGTGTATGGACTGCGGTATTTTACCATGGCAGTCGAAGACGGCCCATGCGGCTGGGGGAATGACGATCTCATCAAATCCCGGAGGCGCTTCCTGATCGGATATTACCATGATGGAATAGACCGTCTCATCGCGCTGTTTACAAAAATCAGTAAACAGACCGAAGATTCCTTTTGGATTACCGCGGTCCAGCGAAATCAGCTTCGCCGTATCGCCCCGCGCATGGCATTCGCTCCAGAATTTGGGAATCTGGAGGTAGTGCTCTCCGTTTTTACAGGAAAATGTTTTGCTTTTACCGATAAGCCGGAAAGACTCTTTCTGATCGATATGCCACGAATACTGCTGTCTGTTTGATATCTGCATCTTCGGCGCTATTTTTAATTCTGAACGGCCATCCCTTGCTTCTTTGGGCGTTATGCCGTGAAACTGCTGGAAGGCTTTCGTAAAGGAGGTCGGCGAGGCATAGCCGTACTTATAGCTGATATCAACCACCTTTAAATCCGTGCTTTTTAAGTCATAGCCGGCCAGCGTCAGTTTTCTGGAGCGGACGTACTCGGAAAAACTGATTCCATTCATATAGGAAAAGACCTTCTGAAAGAAACCAAAGGAGCAGCCCGCAATGTCCGATACCACGTTTTCGTCAATGGGTTCTTCCCGCCGCTGCAGATGGTCTTCCACATAATCGATGATTCTTTGTAATTTTTCGTTCCATTCCATTTTAAGTGATCTCCGTCTTCCTGGTGTTTTTCTATTTTACCATTTATAAATCCTAATTTCCTCTTATTATTGGTACTGGAAGGATAATTTATCATAAAGATAGACTTCTTTTCATTTTTATGGTATCGTATTTCTTAACAAAGGAAATAATTTCGATTACCGGAGGCTGTTGGAATAGCGATATTCCGGGGCTTCTTTTTAGATGAAAATCAGGAGGGGTTATGAGTATCAGGGCAATTGTAGTGGACAATTCAGAAGAACTTCTGGAAAAAATTACCAGAATACTAAGGGAGATGGAGGACGTCGAGCTGTGCGGCAGCTTCGGTGAAGCGATTGCGGCGATTCAATATGTGAAGGAGAATCCTGTGGATATCGTATTTTCTGACGTGGTGATGCCGGATATCAGCGGGATCACGCTGGCATCCAAGATATATCAGCTTCCAGATCCGCCGGAGGTAGTTCTCTTATCCGGAATACCCGGGTTCTCGCTGGAAGCGTGGAAGATTCGTGCGTTCGGCTTTATTATTAAGCCGTATACGAGAATGCAGATTGTGGATATGTTAAACCGTTACCGGTGCGAGAGGGATGCCCGGAAGGCTCTGTAAACAATTGGAACAGGAGAGGACTTATGATGGAAGCAGATATTCTGTTATTTATGGGACAGAGCAATATGGCCGGACGCGGCGACGATCAGCTGGCCCCGAAGGTGCTGCCCGGTGCTGCCTGGGAATACCGGGCGGTGACGGAGCCGGACATACTGGTGCCGCTTGTGGAACCATTTGGAGTAAATGAGAACCGTGAGGGAGGAGTCTGGGAGCCAGGCATGAAGACCGGCTCCATGGTGGCTGCGTTTGTAAATGCGTGTTATCGAAAGACGGGACGGCCGGTTATCGCAGTGTCATGTTCCAAGGGAGGTTCCAGCATACGGGAATGGCAGCCGGGTACTCCGTATTTTAAGGACGCAGCGGCGCGGTTTTCCGCGTGCTTAAGCTTTGTGGAGTCTCAGAAGATCGCGGTGCATTCGATCGGGATGGTCTGGTGTCAGGGCTGCACGGATGCGGACAATGGGATGACAAAGGAAGAATATAAAGAGAAGACGCTGACCTTGTTCCAGGCCTTTCAGGCGCTGGGGGTTGAGAATATCTTTTTGATTCAGATCGGAAACCACAGGGAGCAGCCGGACCTCTACGTTCCCATGCAGGAGGCCCAGGAGGAGCTGGCGGCCTCCGTGGATACCATTTTCATGACATCACGGTCCTTTCGCACATTCCGCGACAGGGGGCTGATGAAGGATTCCTACCATTATAAGCAGGAGGCGTATAATCTGGTAGGGGATGAGGCGGGAGCCCAGACCGGGGAAATCCTGAAATAAAACTGAATACAAAATTACTTATGCTGATTGGCCAATCTCCATTCCCGTGGAGGTTGGCCATACGTTTTTTTAAAGGCCCTGGAAAAATGCAGCTGGCTGGGGTAACCGACCCGTGCGCTGATCTCTCCAATGGGAAGATTGGTCGTCTCCATGTACTCGCAGGCCTTTGCCATACGGAAACGGATCAGGAATTCCTGCGGCGTAACAGAGAGGACATCCTTAAAGATCTTGCCGAAATAGCTGCGGTTTAAGTTGCAGAAGGCGGCAATGTCCTCCACCGTGATATCGTTCTGGTAGTTGTGTTCCACAAAGGAGACCGCCTCCCGGGCATAAAAATCCTTCAGCTGGCCGCCCACAGCCGTCATACGGCGGTTGGAGGACTTGATCAGCGCGTCGAGAGCCAGATAAAGGTGGCCGATCAAATGAAAGGAAGATTCAGTCGTATGGCCGGCAATATAGATCATCTCGTCTTTTAAGACCTGTTCCATGGCCGGATTGTTGCTGTTGTAAACCGGCAGATCGAAGGACAGGCCGGACAGGGCGATGATCTCCGGCGCCTTCAGGCCGTCGAATTCCACCCACGCGTATTCCCACGGGTCCAGGGAATCGGCAATGTACGTATTGGTCTGGCCGGGCGAGATTAAGAAGCCCTGACCGGCGTGAAGATGGTATTCCGTATCCTTTTTGCTGCTGTCGGTAGAGACGAAGAGTCCCTTTCCGGAAATGATATAGTGAAACAGATAATGGTTGCGCGCCGCCGGCCCGAAGGAGTGGTGCGGATCACATTTCTCCCATCCGTATTGAAACAGGGTACAGTCAACGAAATTCTTATCGGTAAACAGGGCAAATGAAAAATTAGACAAAAAAGCACCTCCGCTCTATTGGTTTCTGGGAATTAATTATAAATATTATATACCAAAATGCGAGGTGACTTCAAGATATTTCGCACAAGAAAGCATTTTGGTATATTTGTATCAGGGTATTTCCATTTACGGTGAGAGTGGCAATGTGCTAATATATAGTCACAGAAACGAAGACATAATTACAAGATGTGCACAAATAAAAGAAAAATTCATTGGCCGATGAAGAAAATCAGATGGTAATAATAACGAAAACTCAGAATGAATCAGGATTGCAAGGAGGAAATAAAAGTGATCAAATTGTGGAAAAAAGGTATAGCACTTACCATGGCGGCGACGATGGCGGTATCTTTAACGGCATGCGGCGGCGGAAATTCTTCATCAGGCGGCAGCAAAGAAGCGGGAAATACACCGGCTGCGGACGCAGGCGGAAAATTAAATGTAGCAATTTGGGATAACGGACAGAAGCCGGGACTGGATCAGATCCTCGCCGATTTTACGAAGGAGACCGGAATCGAGACCGATTTACAGGTAATCACATGGGACAGCTACTGGACACTTTTAGAGGCGGGAGCCTCAGGCGGCGACATGCCTGACGTATTCTGGATGCACTCCAACGAGGCGACAAAGTATATGTCCAACGACATTCTTCTGGATCTCACCGATAAAGTAGCCTCCAGCGAAAAACTGGAGATGGATAAGTTCCCGTCCGATATTAAGGAAATGTACCAGTACGACGGAAAGACCTACGCGGTACCGAAGGACATCGACACCATTGCCTTATGGTACAACAAGGATATGTTCGATGAGGCCGGAATCGCCTATCCGGATGATACCTGGACCTGGGATGATTTGTACGATGCGGCGGTGAAGCTGACTAAGGACGACGGAAGCCAGTACGGAATCGCCATGAACCCCTCCAACGAGCAGGACGGCTGGATGAACGTGATCTACTCCATGGGCGGAAATGTCATTTCTGATGATATGAAGAAGTCTGGTTTTGATGATCCAAACACCATTAAAGCTATGGAATACGTGGATAAGCTGGTAAAAGACGCAATGCCTCCGGCAGCGGTTATGTCTGAGACGGGCACCGATGTACTTCTCGGTTCCGGCAAGATTGCAATGCTGTCCCAGGGCTCCTGGATGGTGGCTGCATTTAAGGACAACGAATACATAGCAGAGCACTGCGACGTAGCGGTTCTTCCAAAGGATGCGGAGACCGGAAAACGCGTTTCTTTATACAATGGTTTAGGATGGGCGGCCAGCGCCAACACAAAGAATCCGGAGGCGGCTTGGAAGCTGATCGAGTTCCTTGGAACGAAGGATATGCAGTTAAAGCAGGCACAGCTGGGGGTTACCATGGCGGCCTATGAAGGCGTATCCGATGAATGGGTAAATAACACGGATAAGTTCCATTTACAGCCTTATCTGGATATGATGAACGGTGATATCGTATTTCGTCCGCATTCCAGAAGCACTCTCGTATGGTGGAATATGATGACGACCGAGTTAAAAGAGGCATGGTCCGGTAATCAGGATATGGCTGCCGTATGCGGGACAATTTCAGAAAAAATGGATCAGATGCTGGCAGACGAGTAAGGCCTGGAGCGTGTTTGAACAATTCGGATATGAATATTCAAACACGCTCTGGTACGAGAAGGAGGGATTTCTGTGGCAAAGGGAACAGAATTGAAAATAAAAAGAAAGATCACCAGCCGGGAAAAGAACGAGTTTTTATGGGGCTGGGCGTTTATCCTGCCGACCATGATCGGACTGATTGTACTGAACATCTATCCGATTATCAAGACGATCTATGAGAGCTTCTTCAAGACAGGCGATTTCGGAAAGGGCAACATCTTCATCGGCCTGGCCAATTACCAAAGGGTCTTAACGGACCCGGAGGTATGGCAGTCGCTGCTTAATACATTCAAATACGCCATCGTGGAAGTGCCGTTTTCCATCATCATTGCTCTGGTTCTGGCCGTGCTGCTGAACCGGAAGATGAAGGGGCGGGCCGCTTACCGTACGATCTTCTTCCTCCCCATGGTTGCGGCCCCCGCGGCGATTGCCATGGTGTGGAGATGGCTCTTTAACTCGGAGTTCGGCCTTTTAAACAACGTGTTCGGAACCAATATTAACTGGATCTCCAACCCGAATATCGCCGTCTATTCCATCGGTGTCATCGGCGTGTGGTCCATCATCGGCTACAACATGGTCCTGTTCTTATCGGGGCTTCAGGAGATTCCGAAGGATTACTATGAGGCGTCCAATATCGACGGTGCAAGCGGGATCTACCAGTTTTTCCATATCACCGTTCCGCTTCTGTCGCCGACTATTTTCTTCGTGACGGTGACCAGAGTGATCGGCGCGCTTCAGGTATTTGACTTAATCTTCATGGTTATGGACAGAAACAATCCGGCGCTCTCCAAGACCCAGTCCCTGGTCTACTTATTCTATCAGTATTCCTTCGTACAGAATAACAAGGGCCTTGGTTCCACCATTGTCGTTGTACTTCTGGCCATCATCATGATCATCACGGTATTCCAGATGAAGGCGCAGAAAAAATGGGTTTATTATAATTAGAGAGGGGGAGACGAAACATGGAAAAAAAGAAAAAGGCGGCAGCCATATCCATTCACGTTGTTTTGATCCTGGTAAGCATTACGATGCTCGTGCCGTTTATCTGGATGGCGCTCACCGCATTTAAGACATCAACAGAGGCAACTTCTGTCAATCCGTTCGTCATCTTCCCGGCCGTATGGCAGACGGATAATTTTAAGACGGTTATCGATAATATGAATTTCCTTCAGCTGTACATCAATACCATCCTGCTGATCGTGGGCCGTGTCGCGGCCGCGGTCCTCACGGCGACCATGGCGGCCTATGCGTTTGCACGGCTGAATTTTAAGGGAAAGAACTTCATGTTTTCCCTGGTCCTGTTTCAGATGATGGTGCCCGGACAGATTTTCATCATTCCGCAGTATTTAATGGTGAGTAAGATGGGCCTTTTGGACACCGTGTTTGCCCTGATATTCCCGGGGCTTGTGACCGCGTTCGGAACATTTCTGCTGAGGCAGGCGTATCTGGGACTTCCGAAGGATCTGGAAGAGGCGGCACGTCTGGACGGCTGCAATATCGGTCAGACATTTTTATACATCATGGCGCCCCTGACCCGCTCCGGCATGGTGGCCCTCGGTATCTTTACCGCGGTGTTTGCCTACAAGGATCTGATGTGGCCCATGATCTGCAACAAGACGGTGATGCCGCTGTCCGCCGCGCTGGCGAAGATGCAGGGGCAGTATACGAATAATTATCCGCAGCTGATGGCGGCTTCTCTGCTGGCCTGTGTGCCGATGATTGTGATCTACTTAATATTCCAGAAACAGTTTATTGAAGGTATTGCAACTTCCGGCGGAAAGCTGTAGGATAGAAAACTATAGGATAACGGCAGAGAGAAAGGGATGTGTGAAACGATGAATGTATTGAGTGAAGACAGTATTTTCGGGCAGATATTCGGATTCCTGGGAAATATGATCGCGTTAAATATCCTCTGGCTTGTGACGAGTCTCCCCATCGTGACGATCGGGGCCTCGACCACGGCCATGTATTACACGGCGCTGAAACTCCATAAGGATAAAGATGTCACGGTCTGGAAGGCATTTTTTCACAGCTTTAAGCAGAACTTCATGCAGGCGACGGCCATCTGGGCGGTTTTTGCCGCGGTGGAAGCCCTTCTCCTGTCCTGTGGCTTTATCGGTATCGGGCTGATCACGGGAGTGCTGCTGCTTTACATATTTCCGGTCATTGCCGCATTTTCCAACACCCTGGGTAAGCTGGCCGGCCATGCATTCTATTTCGCCTTTCACAAGCCGGGATACTTGATTGCCACGGCCGCCCTCACATGCCTGCCGATGTATTTTACCATGGTGGATGCGAAGCTTTTTCCCGTCTATCTTCTGATCTGGCTCATGTGCGGATTTTCATTGACGGCTTACGGCAACGCGTGGTTTTACTTGAGGCTGTTTCAGCCGCATCTCAAAGAGTGTCAGAAAAATACTTTTATATAAAACTCAACTTTCCCAGCACAGATTTCCAAATAAAGCCTGAATATATGTGGCTTGGGATTGCATCCAATCGTTTACTTTACTTTTTATAATCGCTGTGATTCCAATAGACAGATTGCTTAATTGCTCCACAAATAGAGCCATGAGGCTCGTCAGGGAGGTGGTTAAATCCATATCCTGTATATCTTCACAGAGCAGGTAGAATAATTCACCATAGGTTTTTTGGTCATTTTGATTCCTGCGTATCCATTCCAGTAGAATATATCTGGTGAATACAATGGTTGTATGACTCACTATCGCGTCGTAACTGCGGCTTTGGAATTCTGTTCCCAGTTTCAACAAGGATTTTGTAGCTTTAAAAAAGCATTCGATCGACCATCGATTTCCATAAATCCGTACAATTTCACTTTCGTTCAAACTACAATCGGTGCTTAACAGATACAGGCATTCACTTTTCTTGTTCCGATTACGAATGAACACGATTTTTACTGGAATTCCATCCCGGGTATGAACCAGAACAGAGCCAAAGATATTGACTGCATTTTCATGCCGCATAAACTTACGCAGCTGTGGCAGAGTATAGGATTTCCCCTGATAAAGATATCGCTGTTTTAGCTGTTTTACCATTCCAATCGCATCAAGACCAATGCCCTGGAGCTCTTTGAGCATGGGTTCAGTAGTAAACCAGGAATCCATCAGAACATAATCCGCATGAATTCCTGCGTTAAGTGCACGTTTCAACAGCAAAACAGCAGCTTGTGGCTTTGCCATCAGACTTTCATTTCGGTTTTTATAGCCATTGGTACGGCGATCGATTGAGTCAGATATCTCCTGATAACGGTTTTTCTTCTTGGCAGAAGAAAGCATGTTGAAACCAACCGGGAGAAAACTATAGCCGTCGGACCAGCCAAGCGTCAGAAGCGTGAATCCTTTTTGAAATTTATGCTCCACATGATCATAAACTCTGGCAAGAAGTTCCACTTGTTTACTGCGATTGCGCTTAATAACGGAATCATCCAAAACAAAGACGCGAATGCGCTCTGGTCTGGTTAACTGAGTAAAGGCAGATATCACTCTGGCCGCCAGTAAAACCAGAAATTTCCTCCAATTATAGGAAGTATCATTCAAAAAGCGATAATAAGTATTTTTAGAAACGGCCTGTTCTCTCCGCTTAGAGTTAAGGAATTGGAACAAGTTCTTCCCCTGAAACACGAGCAGGAGGAGAAACTCAAACACCTTAAGTGCTGGAATGCCACAGGATTTGGTTATATTTGATTGACGGAGAAGCATGCCAAGCTTAAGTTCTTTTATTGCAGTAAAAAATTGATTTTCGGTATGGTCAAAATGGTCATTATAGTTTATCATAAGAGTATGCGCCTTTCTTGTTTGGTATGGTGACGGTTCGCACTCTTATTATACCAAAGATTGGCGCATATTTTATGTCAATAATCATAAATAAATCGTTGTTTGGCTTGAATACGCTGCTTTAGCAGCGGTTTTCAAGCTGGGAAAGTTGAGTATAAAATTATAAGGAGATCAGGTTATGGCTATCATTATGAATCAGGCAGAACAGGTATTTACGCTTCAGACGAAACGGACGACTTATCAGATGAAGGCAGGCGATTACGGGATTCTGCTTCATCTCTACTATGGCGCAAGGGTAGAGGACTGTACTATGGATTACCTGCTGCACAGAAAAGACGTGGGATTTTCCGGAAATCCTTACGAGGCGGGGGAGGACAGAACATTTTCCCTGGATACGCTGCCTCAGGAATTTCCCTCCTATGGAGTGGGGGATTACCGGAACAACTGTGTGGGCGTGTGTCAGGCGGACGGAACGCGGGCTGCCGACTTCCGCTATGTCTCCTGGGAGATCCGGGAGGGGGCCCATAAGATTCCGGGGCTGCCGTGCCTGTTCGACGAGGATGAAACGGCGGAAACGCTGGTGATATTCCTGGAGGACGCGGCGTCTTCCCTGAAACTGGAGCTGTACTACGTCGTATTTGCGGACCGCGATGTGATCGCCCGCTCCGCCAGAATCACCAATGGAGGAAAGGAGGCGGTCAGGCTGGAGAAGATGATGTCCGCCTGTCTGGAACTGCCGAACGGCTCCTGGGAAGCGATTCATTTCCACGGGCGGCACGCCATGGAGCGAAGGCTGGAGCGCCTTCCGCTGATGCATGGGACGATGGAGGTGGGAAGCCGGAGAGGCACCTCCAGCCATCAGCACAATCCCGGTGTGATTCTGTGCTCGCCTGACGCGACGGAGGAACACGGCGGCTGTTACGGCTTGTCTCTGATTTACAGCGGCAGCTTTTCCATGGAGATCGAGATGGACCAGATGGATTCCGTGCGGGCCGTATGCGGAATAAATCCGGAATTCTTTGAGTACCGGCTGGAGCCGGGAGAGGCCTTCGACACGCCTCAGCTCATGATGACCTACAGCGGAAGCGGCCTGGGCCGTATGTCTGCCAATTTCCATTCCATTATCCGCCACAATCTGTGCCGGGGAAAATATAAGTTTGCCAGGAGGCCGGTCCTTATCAACAACTGGGAGGCCACCTACTTTGATTTTAATGAAGAGAAGATTCTCTCCATTGCCAGACAGGCATCGGAGCTGGGCATCGAGATGCTGGTGCTGGATGACGGCTGGTTTGGCAGCCGGGACAGCGACAATGCGGGCCTGGGAGACTGGTTCGTCAATACGGATAAGCTGAAGGGCGGACTGACGGATCTGGTTACAGGCATCAACGGTCTGGGCATGAAATTCGGCATCTGGATCGAGCCGGAAATGGTAAATGAGGACAGCCGCCTGTACCGGGAGCATCCGGACTGGGCTTTGACGATACCGGGCAGAAAACCGTGCAGAAGCAGGAATCAGCTGGTGCTCGACATGTCCAGGAGCGAGGTCAGGGACTACGTATTCGATTCGATTGCTGCGGTCTTAAAGAGCGCCAATGTCGAGTATGTAAAATGGGATATGAACCGCAGTATCTGTGATGTCTACAGCGCCGTTCTCCCCAAAGAACGCCAGGGCGAGGTTTACCACCGCTATGTGCTGGGCATCTATGACCTGATGGAGCGCTTTACGTCGTCATTTCCCAATATCCTTTTCGAGGGCTGCAGCGGCGGAGGCGGCCGTTTCGATCCGGCTATCCTGTATTACTCGCCGCAGATCTGGGGCAGCGACGATACGGATGGCATCGAGCGGCTGGAGATTCAGTACGGAACTTCGTTCTTCTATCCGATTTCGGCCGTCGGCTCCCACGTATCGGCCATACCGAACCATCAGACGGGACGAAGGACACCGCTTGCGACGCGCGGCGTGGTGGCCATGGCCGGCAGCTTCGGTTATGAGATGGATTTAAATCTCCTGACCGAGGATGAAAAAGAAGCAGTGAAGGCGCAGGTGGAAGACTATAAGAAGTATTATGACCTGATTCACAACGGGGATTACTACCGTCTCACCAGTCCGCAGGGAGATTCCGGTTTCACCGCGTGGCAGTTTGTATCCGGCGATAAGACGAGGACTCTGCTTAATCTGGTGATCACTCATGTGAGGGCTAATGCCCCTGACCTCTGGTTTAAGCTCCGCGGCCTTGACCCGGAGAAACGGTATCGTCTGGAGGAAAATGGCCGTATCTACAGCGGCAGCGCGCTGATGAATGCCGGGATATCCATCCCGATGATTATGGGCGATTATCCGGCTGTGCAGATGGTACTGACGGAAGTCTGACGGTGAAGGGCTGATCATGGTTTTACAGGATATAAACGTTTAAAGGGCTGTGAAAAAATGGAGTTGATTTCATTCCATTTTTTCACAGCCTTTTCAATTTTCCTTCTTTTGAAGCCGAAAAAGGGAGTTGATTTTTATCTCCGAAAACGTGACTTATAGCACGGTGTCCAAAACGCCGTCATGGTTCATGCTATAATTCACGGTAGAGAAATGTGGGATTTGACTCCTTTGGCAGTCGCCAAATGGGTGCGCCGGCGTGTCTGCCTGGCTTGCTGCCCGCAGAAATAAAATAAGGAGGAAATGAAATGAGAAAAATGAAGAACGGAAAGCGGATTTTATCTGTATTTCTCACGCTTTCCATGGTCTTTTCCATGTCGGGAGCGCCAAGCTTCGCGTGGGAGGACGCCCAGCTTTCTAAGGATCAGGGACTAAGTGCAGAGTTCGCTGGCCGGAAGGCGACGGACAGCAATGCGGCCACCCCGTCTGCGGCGTCTAAAAGACAGGCGGAAATCCCCCTGGACGACACCGTGACTGAATTGGAAGCAGGAAAAACCTACACCATCAGCAGCCTGGAGGAGCTTGAGAGACTGACGGAGTTAGTCAATGATCCGGATACCAATCAGGCCAGCAGGGAGACAAAGTATGAGCTGTTAGAAGATATTGACAATGCCGGGAATATCATGATCGGAACCGGAGCAGAAAACCCGAGTGAGAGCGTGAAAAGCTATTTTAAAGGAAGCTTTAACGGAAACGGCCATGTGATCCGGGGGCTGGCCATTACGGCCGATCCGGATTCCATGAAGGGGCAGGATGCAGTGGGCCTGTTCCGCCATGTGGCAGGAGGCAGTACAATACAACAGTTGGGCGTGGAGGGAACCGTTACGGTTACTGCTGCCTATTCCAGGTCTTATCGCGACGCTGGCTGTAATGTAGGCAGTCTGGTGGGAGTCTTAGAGGGCTCTTCCTATGTGAAGCAGTGCTACTCTGCCTGCGAGATTACCGTTGATCAGGATTTGGACGATGGCGCTGTCAATGTCAGCGCCGGCGGTCTGGTGGGAACGGCAAAGGACAACGGGTGGATTATGGACTGCTATACCACCGGCGACGTGTCGATATGGCCCAGTGAATCAGCAATGGCAATCGGCCATGCCGGCGGCGTGGTGGGCCAGATGCAGGAGGGAGCTGTACAGCGCTGCTACGCCACAGGCACGGTTACGGGGCCGGCGAATAGCGGTTTTGGTTATCAAAACCCGGGCGTCGGCGGTATCGCAGGCTATGTGGCTTCCTACAGGGCCTACATAGAAAAATGCTGTGCGCTGAATGTGAAAATTACGGCTTTGGGGGAGAATGCGCAAAGCTTTGGCCGGTTGGCAGGGTATGTGGGAAGCTCCGGTATGATAACAGACTGCTCTGCCCGCCAGGATATGGTTTTGGGAAAAGAGGGCGAGGAGGCAATGCTCAAAGAGGAGGGCTGGTCAGACCTTCAAAAGGCGGCCAACGGCCAGACTCTTTCCGCCGCTTCAGGCAACGATTCCTTAATGACGTTTTTCCGGCTTTTAGCAGCTTCGAAGAATGTCTGGAATCAGCCTGGGGAAACAGAGCTTGCCGCGGGAGCTGAGCTTCCGTCCCTCATTGCCTTTGACGGAACAGGCACAGATACGCCGCTTCTTCCGGAGGGAGAAGGCGGGACGATCGAGCCGCTTTGGGATGCCGAGGCTCCGGTTATTATTAAGAATTTAGAAAAGAAAAGCGTTGTCAGATATGAACTCAATCAGACTGCAGAACCCTTAACCATCGAAGTGGCAGAGCCAACAGACGGGGGAACCATCAACTATCGGTGGAGGAGGACGATCTGTGATGAAAACGGCGACAGGGGAAACAACTCTGTTGAATTTATACCGGACAGTAACAAGCCTTCCTGCACTCCTTCCTCCAGCGAGATAGGAATCCACTTATACGATTGTGAGGTTACTAATGAAAATCTACAGGCTACAGGAAAGAAAACGGCCAGCAAAGCAACCTACGGAGTCATTGTGATCATTGAGGAGCCAAAAGCACCCGTGGAGAATGCCGAGGAGCCGAAGATTACCCTGGATACCACCGGAAAAAGCGATTATTGGGTGGGAGATGAGGCCGAGGAATTAAGGATAAAGGCCGAGTCCCAGGACGGAGGCACCTTATCCTATCAGTGGTATAGCAATATAAATGCCAATTACGACACAGGCACAGCGATTGAAGGAGCCACGGAACCTGCCTATACGCCATCCACGGAGAAGGCAGGCCAGATTTTCCACTGGTGCGTCATCACCAATACCAACGAGAAGGCCACGGTGAATAAGACGGCCCAGGCTGTCAGCACTATGGTAAATGTCCATACTATGGCGGTGGATAAGCCTTACTTTATTGTTGATCTGGACGAGAAGCCGAGGGAATGTATCCAGCTGGATTCTCTGTCACTGCGGGTCGACGCCATGAGTGAAAATTTCAGCACGCTCACCTGCCAGTGGTATCAGAGTACGGATAAAGAAAACTGGGAGCTGTTAAGCGGAAAAACCCAGAATATCCTTCCTGTCCCTACAAACGAAGTAGGAACTGTATACTACCGCTGCCAGGTGACAAGCCAGAAATCCTTCAGCGGTGTCATGAAGGAGGTCAAAATAAACAGTAAGACTGCCACGATCGTGGTAAATCCGCCGCCGGAAAAGGCCGATAAGCCGGTGATTACTTTGGATCTGGAAGCCAAAACCGTTACATACCAGCAGAATCAAAAGGCTGATGAGTTATATATCGGCGTAATGAATCCGAAGGATGGAGGAGAAATCAGCTACCAGTGGTACAGGAGCCTGAAGGCGGATCAGAGCGGCGCAGAAGCCATTGACGGTGCGAAAAGCTCCAACTATCTGCCGTCCAGCGAGGAACTGGGAACTACCTATTACTGGTGTGTTGTGACCAATACCAACGAGAAGGCCACACAGGAGAAAGAAGTCTCTGTGTCCACGCAGGCAGTTACCATTGTAGTTGAAGAAGCAAAGGCACAGCGCCCCAGTCTCGGCTCCAATGCGAATGAGGTAAAGTATACAAAGGGAGAAGAGCCGAAGGCCATGATAGTGGATGCATGGGTGACGGACGGAGGAACATTAAGCTATCAGTGGTATGAGATGGCAGACGGTCAGTGGAAGCTCATAGAAGGAGCTGTCGAGAAGAGCTATAAGCCTTCCACAAAAGACAGCGGACTGTTTCGTTATAAATGCGCCGTGACCAATACCATTTTGTCCGGCGATCACAGTACCATCGATGCAACCTGGTTCATTGAGGTTTCAGGGCCTGTAACCGATGCGAAACCGCCGATCCTCTTAAAGGATTTGGATGAGGAGATGCAGACCTGCGAAATGGGAAGCGGAAACTTTATCACTCTTACGGTTGATGCAAAATCGGAAGACGGCGGAAAGGTGGAATATCAGTGGTTTAAAAACGATGTAAAGAGCATGACAGGCGCCGCCTGGCTCCCGATGTATAACAATGAAAAAACGATCATTCCCCATATGGATAAGCCGGGGATTACGTACTATTTCTGTAAGATTATCAATTTCAAGCCCGAGGCAACAGGAAACCAGACAGCAGAGGTTATGAGTAAGATTGCATGCGTTCAGGTGCTGGGCAGGGAGGAAGGAGGGGCACAGTATCCAACTGTCAGCTCTGATGCCGGCAAAAGGGAGTATGCAAAGGGTGAAAAGGCAGCTAAAATGGGCGTCACCGCATGGGTGACGGACGGAGGAACGTTAAGCTACCAGTGGTATGTGAAGAATGGAGACGGTCAGTGGAATGCCATAGAGGGAGCTGCGGGCAGCAGCTATCTGCCCTCCACCGAGATTCCCGGAACGTATGAGTATCAGTGCAGGGTGACCAATACCATCGAATCCGGCAATCAGAGGACTACTACCGTAGGCTGGACCGTCAAGGTTCTGGATAAAGAACCGGATCAGCCCGCAGAGCCGGAGAAACCGGAAAATAACGGAGGAAGCTCCGGCTCCAGCGGAACCGGGGAATCGAAAAGCAGCCTGCCGGTGAATTACAGAGGCGCTACGAAGCTGATAGAAGGAATTCGTGTTCCGGAATACGTGACAGAAGGAACCTGGCAGAAGGAGGCTGGCGGCTGGAATTTTTACGGAGCCAACGGAAGCTATGCAAATGTCTGGGCTGCCGCATTTAATCCCTATGCCAATATCCTGGCCGGGCAGTCTGCCTTCGACTGGTTCCGGTTTGATGAAAACGGATACATGATGACCGGATGGTATACGGACGGAAACGGAGATACCTATTATTTGAATCCGGTTTCCGACAACACCTTAGGACGGATGGTGACCGGATGGTATCTCATTGACGGAGTTTACTACTACTTTAATGAAGAACCTGACGGAACCAGAGGAAAAATGTACCGGAATACCAGGACACCGGACGGATATCTGGTGGATGAAAATGGGAAACTGGTAGAATAGAGACAAGACAGAAAGTGGCTGTGAAAAAATGGAGATAATTTAATTCCATTTTTTCACAGCCCTTTCATTTTTCTAAATTCCCTTAGCGTAAGCTGACTGTTGCCCTGTGTGACAGGAATAGGCAGGCAGAAATAGGAAAGGATAGAAATATAGATCGAAATCTGGTATGATGGGAGCGTAATGCCGGACAGGCGGGAAAGGGCTGGTGAATGACATGGACAGAAATGAATTCAGAATGCAGATGGAGGAGGAAGAGCAGAAGGAACGCCAGTGGCAGGAAATCGTGGACTACTACGGCGGACAGAAGGATGCGAAGAGCCAGGATAATATCGTGGAGATGCTTCGGGAGGTACAGGAACTGTACGGATACATTCCCTCGGAGAAGACCGGCGCGATGGCAGATGCACTGGGCGTGAAGCAGACGCTTCTCTTACAGCTGATCAAACTGTATCCCAGCTTTAAGAAGGCGCCTTACGGACACTGCATCACGGTCTGCACGGGAGCGCGCTGCGGCAGCGAGGGTTCCGCTGAAGTTTTTGAAGCGGTGCTGAAGGCGGTGGAGACGAGAGAGTCCGGTGCGTTCAAGATCATGATGAAGGAATGCCTAAAGCAGTGCAAAACCGCTCCGAACCTGATGGTGGACAGCGATTCCTACGGTCATGTAAGGCCGGAGGAGGTCGCCGCAATTCTGAGTAAATACTGACGGTTTTAGCAGGAAAAAGCAGGCAGAATGGGACTGGCACACCGGGTTCTTACTTATTCATAAGCGGGAACTCCGGCGGGGGCAGTCCCTGATTTTTTGCCCCATTATCATAGACGAACCAGAGAGGCTATGCTATAATATTAAAATAGCGAAAAAAGAACCCTTTTTTCATGTTACGGGACAATACGCCCTATAATATGAAAATGTTCCGCATGGAGGCGCGCCCCGCTTTGCCTGCGGAACCTATATTCTAAGGAGACTGATATGAAAGAAAAAATAAAAGTAAAGGGGCAGCTGAGGGCTTATATGCAGTGGCCGTTATATCTATCGGCGATGCTGATTATCATGAATGCGATAATCGGCGCGGTCAGCGTGACGGCCGGGATTATTATGGCAGTGTTTACGCTGCTGTATATCGGAATCGCTCTGTGGATCTACACCTACAGAAAGAAACGACTGCTAAACGGCCTGGTGGAATTTTCTGCGGAATATTCCTGGATGCAGAAACAGCTGCTTACCGACCTGGAGCTTCCGTACGGAATTGCGGATGAGAGCGGCCGGGTGCTCTGGGGGAATACTGCTTTGGCAGAAGTGCTGGGCGAGGAAAAACCATTTAAAAATACCAGAAAAAACTTATCATCGATTTTCCCGGAGATCACAAAGGAGGTCCTGGATTTAGAGGAGGGCTCCGTGGTACTCCACTGTACGTGCAGCGACCGTAAGTATCAGGTTCAGCTGAAGGCCGTTTACATGAAGGATTCCATCGAGGACATAGCGGATGCCATCGGTACCGAGGACGCGGGTCAGATGCTGATCGCGGTCTATTTATTCGATGAGACGGAGATTCTTACTTATAAGCAGATGGTCAACGACCAGAAGATGGTGGCCGGCCTCATCTATCTCGACAACTACGAGGAGGCTCTGGAGAGTGTGGAAGAGGTGCGCCGTTCTCTTTTAACCGCACTGATCGACCGGAAGATCACCAAGTACATCACCGCCATGAACGGCATTGTGAAGAAGCTGGAAAAGGATAAGTATTTCATTGCGATCAAACAGTGCTATATTCAGGAGCTGAAGGATAACCGTTTTTCTATCCTGGAAGATGTGAAGACGGTCAACATCGGCAATGAGATGGCGGTAACCTTAAGTATCGGCCTCGGCATGAACGGGGAGAGTTACAGCCAGAACTACGACTATGCCCGTATCGCCATCGATATGGCTCTGGGACGCGGAGGCGACCAGGCTGTGGTAAAGGATGGGGAGCGGATTCAGTACTTCGGCGGCAAGGCTCAGCAGGTGGAAAAGACCACCCGCGTGAAAGCCCGTGTGAAGGCCCACGCCCTCCGTGAGCTGATGGAGACGAAGGACCGCCTTCTGATCATGGGGCACCGTCTGACGGACGTGGACTCCTTCGGCGCGGCAGTCGGCATCTACCGGATTGCCACGGCCATGAACAAGAAGGCCAACATTATTATCAACGAAGTGACTTCCTCGGTGAAGCCGATGATGGACCGTTTTACCGGCAACAGCGATTATCCGGACGATATTTTCATGACCGGCGCAAGGGCTGCCGACTTAGTGGACAATAACACCATCCTCGTGGTGGTGGATGTAAACCGTCCCAGCATCACCGATGCACCGGAGCTTCTTAAGCTGGTCAAGACCATTGTGGTTCTGGATCATCACCGCCAGAGCAGTGAGATCATTGACAACGCGGTGCTTTCTTACGTAGAGCCGTACGCGTCTTCCGCGTGTGAGATGGTTGCGGAAGTTCTGCAGTACATCGCCGACGGAATCCGTATCAAATCGGCCGAGGCCGACGCGATGTATGCCGGTATCGTGATTGATACCAACAATTTTACGAATCAGACAGGTGTCCGCACCTTCGAGGCCGCCGCGTTCCTACGGAGAAACGGCGCCGATGTTGTGCGTGTCCGCAAACTGTTCCGCGACGATCTTGACGATTATAAGGCCAAGGCGGAGGCGGTCAGGGAGGCGGAGATATTTGAGGGCTGTTTTGCGATCAGCACATGCCCGTCCGAGGGTATTGAAAGCCCGACGGTTGTGGGCGCCCAGGCGGCGAACGAGCTGCTTGACATAGCCGGAATGAAGGCGTCTATCGTTATGACGTTCTACAACAACACGATTTACTTAAGCGCCCGTTCCATCGACGAGGTGAATGTCCAGGTCATGATGGAGAAGCTGGGCGGCGGAGGCCACCGGACCATCGCGGGAGCGCAGCTGAAGGACATGAGTCTTGAGGAAGCGAGAAACCGTGTCAAGGAAGTCATCAGAGACATGTTAGAGAAGGGAGATATATCATAATGGAAGTAGTATTATTAGAGGATGTAAAAACACTTGGAAAAAAGGGCCAGATTGTCAAGGTCAATGACGGATACGCGAGAAACTTTATTCTCCCGAAAAAGCTGGGAATCGAAGCAACTCCGAAGAACTTAAATGATTTAAAGCTTCAGAAGGCCAATGAAGCCAGACTGGCAGCAGAGCAGCTGGCAGCGGCAAGGGAGCTTGCAGAAAAGCTTGGGAAGTCTTCCATCACCGTTTCCATCAAGGCGGGAGAAGGCGGAAAGGCGTTTGGTTCCGTATCTTCAAAGGAGATCGCATCAGCCATCGCGAGCCAGCTGTCCTTAGACATCGACAAGAAGAAACTGGTTCTTCCGGAGCCGCTTAAGACATTTGGAGTACATGAGGTCCCGATCAAGCTGCACAAGGAAGTGACCGGGAAGCTTGCTGTTAAAGTAGTAGAGAGCTAGGAGGCTTAAGACATGGATGACGCCCTGATCAAGCGGGTACTTCCTCACAGTGTGGAGGCGGAGCAGTCGGTAATCGGCTCCATGCTGATGGACAGGGAAGCGATTATAGCGGCTTCCGAGATCATAACGGCCGATGATTTCTACCAGCACCAGTATGGAGTCATGTTTGAGGCCATGGTAGAGCTTTTCAATGAAAACAGGCCGGTAGACTTAATCACACTTCAGAACCGGTTAAAGGAAAAGGATGTCCCGCCCGAGGTAAGCAGTCTCGATTTCGTGCGGGACATCATCACGACGGTGCCAACTTCGGCCAACGTCAAATCGTATGCGAACATTGTGCGTGAGAAAGCGGTCCTGCGGAGACTGATCAAGGTCAATGAAGACATTGCCAACACGTGTTACGCAGGAAAAGAGCCGCTGGAGACAATCCTGGCGACGACGGAGAAAACGGTATTCGACTTATTGCAGAGCCGTAATTCCGGTGATTTCGTCCCTATCCGTCAGGTTGCGATGAACGTTCTCGAAAAAATCGAGGAAGCCTCCAAAAACCAGGGAACCGTAACGGGAATCCCGACAGGCTTTATCGATCTGGATTACAAGACATCGGGCCTGCAGCCCTCCGACTTTATTCTGATTGCGGCCCGTCCTTCCATGGGAAAAACGGCGTTTGTACTAAACCTGGTTGATCATATTGCGGTAAAAAAAGGTCTGCCGTGTATGGTATTCAGTCTGGAGATGTCAAAGGAGCAGCTGGTAAACCGTATGTTAGCGATGGAATCCAACGTAGATTCCCAGAAGCTTCGAACCGGAACGCTGTCCGACTCCGACTGGGATGCGGTAGTAGAAGGAATCGGTGTCATCGGCAATTCCAAACTGATCATAGATGATACGCCAGGTATTTCGATCATGGAACTGCGTTCCAGATGCCGAAAGATGAAGCTGGAATATGGATTGAGTGTTGTAATCATCGACTACTTACAGTTAATGAGCGGAAGCGGAAAAGGCGGCGGAGACAACCGTCAGCAGGAAATCTCAGAGATTTCAAGATCCTTAAAAGCGCTGGCGCGAGAATTAAGCGCGCCGGTAATCGCATTATCGCAGTTAAGCCGAGCGTGTGAGACGAGGCAGGATCACCGCCCGATGCTGTCCGACTTACGAGAGTCAGGAGCAATCGAGCAGGATGCGGACGTTGTTATGTTTCTTTATCGAGATGATTATTATAATAAAGATACGGATATGCCGAATATTGCGGAAGTTATCATTGCGAAGCAGAGAAATGGTCCGATTGGAACGGTTAATTTAGTATGGAGACCGGAGTTTACGAAATTCGCAAACATGGCCAAGCAATGAGCAGGATAGAAAAAGAGGGATGGGCCGCGCGGAAACAAGCTTGCACTTTAAGTTTGTTTTCCGCGCGGCCCATCCCTCTTTTTCTATGGGGCGAACGCCCCCTCCAATCCATATTCTCAGATAAAAACTATATCCCTTTCCCCTCCCTTTTTCTGGCCACCAGGTAATTATAAATCCGTTCTTCCCCTCCATGTCCCATGGGCATCTTGCCTGTCTCGCCGCCCTCCAGAATCTCCCAATCGGAATAGATGGTGAACAGTTCCCCGGAGTGCCATGGATAAGCCTTCTGAATACCATACTTATATGTTAAAAATGGTTTTTCAACCGGAACATTCATCACATGAATTCCACCTGTCTGTGTAAATTTCTTACACTCCTTCAGCAGCTGCAGCCTGCTGTCAGGAGGAAGCAAATGAAGCATATCATCGCAGAACACAATATCAAAATTGTGACGGGGAAGGTAATTCTCAATGGATGCGCAGATGAACTCTGCCCTTACGTGCCAATTCTCAGCCAGCAGCTGAGCTTTTTTTATGCCTGCCTCCGAGACATCGACACCGGTAGCCCGGTAACCGTTTCTGCCAAAGAAAAGTACATTCTGCCCCTCACGGCAGCCGATATCGAGAAGAGAGGGGGAACTCATGGGAGGATAGAAAGAAAGTACCTTCATGCTGAGCGTCGTCGGCTGTGTCCCCCAATAATATTCCGGAGACTGATAAAGTTCATCATAGGGAGAAGAAAGGACTGCGGGGTAATGTCCTATTAAGATATCACAGCTGATATTGAGAACAGCGGCCAGTTTAGGCAGCAGCAGAATGTCGGGCATAGAATTTCCGTTCTCCCATTTTGATACCGCCTGAAACGATACTCCCAGCATGTCTGCAAGTCTGGTTTGAGTCAAATTTCTCTCTTTTCTGTACTTTGCAATGTTTTTTCCTAATTCCATTCATAAACCTCTTCTTTCCGACCCGGCCGGGTTGTCTCTCTTTTCAATATAATCTATCTTCACGAATTATTCAACCCCTGGTTGAATCTGGCTGTATCTTCAACGAACCGATTATTGAACACCAGTGCCGGCAGGCGTAATATAAAAAGAAAAAGGAGAAAAAAGATGAAACGAATCCCAATTATCTTTGATGTAGATACCGGCATTGACGATGCAACTACTCTGATGATGGCCTGTGTCAGTGATTCCCTGGAGATTCTGGGAGTGACGGCTACCCATGGAAATAATCACTTAGAGAACACTCTCAGGAATACACTGAACGTTCTTAAACTGTGCGGGCGGGAAGATATTCCGGTCGCGGCGGGGGCCCAGAGGCCATTGCTTTGCAACAGGAAGTATGATGAGAAAAATGAATCCGGAGGAATGGTGGTTCATGGGGCAAATGGTCTGGGGGGCTATGAATTCGATTTTGAAGATACAAAAACAGCGCTGAGAAAAGAAAAGGCATGGGATTTTGTCTATCAGACGATAAAAGAGTATGGGAAGCCCGTCGTATACTGTCTTTTGGGCCCTCTGACTGACGCTGCAATTCTGTTGACGAAATATCCGGACGCGGCCCGGTATATTAAATGCTTTGTTAATATGGGCGGTTATATCAGAGAGGGAACGTTAAGCCCTATGTCCAGTGTCAATATTTTTTATGATGCACAGGCCGCGGAAATTGTGATGGAGTCCGGTATTCCTTTTTACATGTGTCCGGGAGACTTAACGGGGGATGCACTTATAACTATTGAGGAAATGGAGCACATGAAGCAGTTTCGCTCACCGGTTGGCAAGGCGGCCAGTCTTATGGTTGACGCCTATTACGAAACCTGTTCAAAGATTGGAGAAAATGTAGTAAATGGATTGAACGGCCAGTCTATGCACGACAACTGCGCTCTGGCGTTTATCGAACATCCGGAATTATTTACTTATGGAAGATATTACTGCAGGGCAGAAAGCAAGAGTGATTTATGTGTGGCAATGACAGTGATAGACTACGAGGATACGCTGAAACTTCCACTTGACCGTAAGAATCTGTTCTTTGTAGATTCGGTGGATCGGGAAGGCTTTTCGTCATTTTTTATGGAGTGCTTTCAAAAGTATGAACGAATGTATGAACAAAAGTATGAGCGTCAATAGATACATCGGGAAAAAGACAGGAGGCAGAAATGAATAAAGAACTCATATTGGTTGACATAAATATTACAGAAGAAACAGCAGGCATACTGTTTGCCCTGAACCGTCTGAATTATGTTGAGGTAAAAGGAATATCATTGTGTTTTGGAGAGACATCACTGGAAAGTTCACACAGAAGCATATCCGGCCTTAATGAACTGCTGGGCTGGGAGGTGCCGGTCGCACTTGGTGCGGATCGTCCGTGGAGAAGAGATTATCAGCTGCCTGTGTCGGAAAGTGATATTTCCGAGTCGATCAATGGCCTTCAGGTTGATACCAGCAAAGTCTGTGCGGTATCCAGGCTGGATGCTGCAGATTTTTTATACGAAAAATTGAGAGAAGCCGGCGGAGAGGCCAAAGTCCTCTGTGCAGGCGCTCTGACAAATATGGCAATACTTCTTGAACGCTACCCGGAAGCAGGAAAATTAATAAAAGAGCTGATCTGGTGCGGAGGGACACAAAGACATGCCAGCCTGCAGATTGTAAAGGATGTGCAGACATATCTCGACCCGGAAGCGGCGCAGTATGTGTTGGAACAGGGATTAAATTTTACCATGTGTCCGGTTGATGCGGGAACTTTCTGCTATATGTCTTTGAGTGAGGTTGACAGCAGAAGATATGAGACAGAGCCGGTCATGCATCAATTCAACAGGCTGTTGAAAAAACGGTGGTGTGATGTGAACGCAGAAGCCCCCATGGGGGAGAGAAAAAGGCATCTCCCCATGCAGGAGATGGCGGCGGTGGCAGCGGCAGTACTTCCATGGCTTTGTGAGAAGAAAAAGCGATATGGAGAGGTGGATTTAAAGGGGAAGCTGACATTTGGCATGCTGGTTATTGATATTAACAACCGTTTGGAGCACACGGAGGAGGAGATGAATATCAGCCAGGTATGTCACATAGACAGAGAAAGGCTTATTCATCTGCTTTACATGGATTCAGGACAGGAGTGAACTGCATGGAAAATGGGGAGTACTTTGCACTGGATGAAAAGAGTGCGGCTGAATACGCATGTGCTAAAGGATTTTTTTGCAGTCAGGGAGCAAACGTGCGCTGTAAGGAGATTGGGGACGGGAATATGAATTATATTTACCGGATCAGCGATGGTGAGAAAAGCGTTATCTTAAAACAGGCGGGATTGTCAACCCGCCTTTCATCGGAAAGAAGTATCAGCCGAAAAAGAAACCGAAGAGAGGCTGCAGCTCTGGAGGCCGAAAACGAGATATTGCCCGGCTGTGCTCCGAAGGTCTATCTCTACGATGAGACCATGGACTGTATGTTTATGGAAGATTTGAAGGACTATACTGTGTTGAGGAAGGCGCTGATTGAAGAAGACAGGATTTTCCCCGATTTTGCAGAACAGATCAGTTCGTTTTTGGCGGAAACCTGGGTTAGGACATCGGATGTCGGTAAGGATCATATTCAAAAAAAGTATCAGGTTAAGAGATTTACCAATCCGGAACTGTGTGAGATAAGCGAACGTCTTGTTTTTGATGAAGCTATGTTTAACCTTTCGGGAAAAAATTCAGTGGAACCGGAAAATGAGTTGTTTGTTAAAACCAATATTTACCAGAATGAGACACTGCATCAGGAAGCCGGAAAGCTGAAATACCGCTATATGACCGAGGCACAGGCACTGCTGCACGGTGATCTGCATACAGGATCCATCTTTGTAAATGAGCTGGGAATGAAAATATTTGACTCGGAATTTGCATTTTACGGCCCGATGGGATATGATATAGGAAATTTGATTGCACATTTGCTGCTTGCAAGGGAAAATGCCAGACAGAACCAAAAACCGGCTGGTGTAATATGGGCAGAGAATACAGTTTCAAAGATACCAGAGTTGTTTGTGGTGAAAGGAATGGATCATGAGCAGGTTCAGAAAGATGCATTTGAAAAGATTCTGAATAAATGGTATTATATGGGTATATTAGAGGATACAGCGGGATATGCAGGTCTGGAATTAATTCGTAGGGTTGTTGGCAGCGCTAAGGCAGAGGATATCGTCAGTCTGGGCCAGGGGAAAAGGGCAGAGGCAGAAAGACGGATTCTAGAGATGGGAATTGATCTGGTTCTGAACCGGAATAAATTTCGGGAACCCGGCGCATTTAAGAATATGTTTGTACGATCCGGTTCATAGTATCCAATCAGATAATGGGAAATGGGGAACAAGATGTTATCTATTGAACGCAGAGAGCGAATTAAGGAAATTTTACTCGAGAGGAAGAATGTAACGGTTGCCGAGATGGCAGACGCCTTTTCCGTGAGTACAGAGACGATCCGCCGCGACTTTGAAGTTTTGAGCAATGAAGGTTTTCTGATTAAAACGTACGGAGGAGCCTCCCTGGTTTTTAAGAAGAATATAACCGTTTCACAGAAGATAAAGTCGTCGATCATGCGGGAAGAAAAAAGACAGATGGCAATGTATGCAGCAGCGTTTATACAGCCGAATGATTGTATATTTTTAGACCATACAACTACTGTGTTTGAACTCTGTAATTTTATTTCCAACATCCCTTTGACGGTGATGACCAATTCTCTTCCGGCCATGGAGCTGTTGTCTCAGCATAACAATATAAAGTTATGTATACCGGGCGGAGACTTTGATGAAAAAAGCCAGGCGTTCTTTGGAATTGAGACGATCCAGTATTTAAAGAGATACTGTTTTGACAAGGCGTTTATATCCTGTACCAGCCTGGATACTGCTTATGGAATTTATGATTCAGGTGATATGATAGCTGAATTTCATAGAAGTATTTTAAACTGTGCGGATAAGAAATTTCTAATTGCAGACCACACAAAGTTCGACCGTTCGGCATTTGCCAGGATGGGTACACTGGACAGCGTTGATGTGCTGGTTACGGATAAAGAGCTGACGAAGGATTGGAAGAATCATTTAAAAGAATGCAGTATACATTTGGTCGAATGCGGTAAATAGGATTATTTCACGAGGTGTTAAGAAGAATAGAAAACAAAAAAGGTGCTGTTTTATGGATTGTTCTCCATGAAACAGCACCTTTTTTGTTTTGGAGGATTGTATATTATGTTTAAGAATTGGAAAATAGATAAGGAAAAAAAGAGGCATTTGTGGAAAGAACGTGTTGGACTATCAATAAATGTGTTGAATAGATACAAAAAACAACTTACAATCACAAAAAAAATAGAAGAAACTAATAATTAATAGTTGCATAAATTGGAATTGTGTGGTATCTTGTTTATATAAAACATAAAACAACATAAAACCAAGAAAAGGGGGACATAATCACTTGGAAATAAGAAAAAAACTTCTTGAAGTAACAAAGCAGTCTTATCGTGAAGCCCTGTTTGCAGGGACCAGCGGAAATATCAGCTATTATGATCATGCGTCGGGTGAGATGTTTATCACACCAGGTTCGCTCCCATATGAAACTATGACGGAGGAGGATCTGGTACGAATGACTCTGGATGGAGAGGTGCTGGAAGGGGAAAGAAAACCCTCATCAGAATGGAGGCTGCATGCCGAGGTTTACAGGCAGAAGCCGGAGATATCATCTGTGATACATACACATTCACCGTATGCCACTTCGTTTGCCGTAAATAATCAGAGCATACCGGTGATCTTAATTGAGATGGTCCCATTTTTAGGCGGTGAGGTAGAAGTTGCGGACTTTGCCATACCTGGAACTGTAGAGGTTGGTGTGGAAGCGGTTAAGAAGCTGAATGGCAGAAATGCATGCCTGATGGCCAACCATGGAGTTCTGGCTGTGGGAGAGAATTTGGACCAGGCTCATATCAGGGCAGTCTACACGGAGGACGCGGCTAAGATATACAGCCTTGCCTTAAATAATGGAGAGGTACAGATTATTGATGAAAAATATGTGAATGTCATGAAAGGAAAATAAGGAGGATAGCATGAGAAGAGCAGATGAGCAGATGGGTTTTCTTCTGCGGTACGAAAATGTAGCGTGGTATGAAGATGGTAAGGTGAAAATTCTGGACAGGAGAATTTACCCCGTAAAGACGGAATATGTAATCTGCAGTAAACACGAGGAGGTTGCACAGGCGATTGCTGATATGGTGACACAGAGCGGCGGGCCATATACAGCGGCGGCCATGGGTATGGCACTGGCCGCATATGAGGCAGGGGAGAAATCAGGAGATGAGCTTGTGCAATATATGGACAAGGCAGCCTATACCCTATCCCATGCAAGGCCGACGACGGTGGCTAAAATGGTACAGATTGTAGATGGAGCCATGATGCTTGTAAGAAAGCACGCAAAAGACGGCGGCTGTGCAAAAGAACTTGTCGAACCCTTAAGAGAATATGCATTCTCTTATATTAACAACAATTATTTAAAGTATGAAAAGATCGGCAGCTATTTAGCAGATTTGATTCCGAAAAATGGAACCATTTTGACCCAGTGTTTTGCGGAGACAATCATCGGTACTCTGATCAAGGAATGCCACAAGCGTAATAATGACATCAAAATGATCTGCGCGGAGACGCGGCCATATTTTCAGGGGGCAAGGCTTACCGCCAGTGTAGCGTATGATATGGGGGTTGATGTATCGGTTATAACGGATAATATGCCGGGGTTTATCATGAAGGAAAAAAATGTGGATGTATTTACTTCTGCTGCCGACGTTATCACCATGGACGGATATGTGGTTAATAAGGTGGGAACATTCCAGATTGCGCTGGCCGCCAGTTATCATAACATCCCGTATTTCGTAACAGGAACACCGAATCTGCGTCATGAGACTATTGACACGGTGAAGATTGAATACAGAGATCCGGAACTTGTAATGGAGGCTATGGGAACAAAGGTCACAAAAGAAGGGGTGAAGGCATATTACCCTGCTTTTGATATTACACCGCCTAAACTTTGCAACGGTGTCGTTACGGATTTAGGAGTGTTCTCTCCCTATCAGCTGAAGGCCTACGCGGAGAAAGGAAAAACGCTATGATAAAGAGGGGATATTGCAGCAGCATTGATTTAGGGCCGGAGGTCGGTGCAAGGTATGCGATTCTGCCTGGAGATCCCGGTAGGGTGAAGGTAATCGCAGGCTATCTGGAAAATCCCAGACCGTTATCGGTACATAGAGAATATACGAGCTACGAAGGCTATCTGGAAGGCGAAAAAGTACTGGTTATTTCAACTGGAATGGGAGGCCCTTCGGCTGCGATCGCGGTCGAGGAACTGGCCATGATTGGGGTTGATACGGTCATACGGTTAGGGACTTGCGGCGGGATGCAGCAGGAGGTTGGCAGCGGTGAGATTATACTCCCAACGGGGGCGATCAGACAGGAAGGCACAACGAAGGAATATGTATATGGAGAATTTCCGGCGGTCCCTGATTTTGATGTGACCTCTGCCTTGAGTGAGGCTGCAGCTGTGATTGGGGTAAAAGCCCACAAGGGAGTGGTGCAGAGTAAGGACTCCTATTATGGGCAGCATATGCCGGCTGAAATGCCTGTTGGAAGGGACTTAAAAGAACATTATGATGCATGGATTCGTGCAGGGGCGCTTGGATCAGAGATGGAATGTGCAGCCGTGTTCATAGTTTCCCAGATCAGAAGGATCCGTGCGGGTGCAGTTTTGCATGTAATCTGGAACAAAGAGAGGGAGCAGGCCGGACTCCCCTGTGAGACTGTACGGGATTTATCACCGGCCATAAGAACGGTAATAGAAGGAATACGTATCTTAATTAAAAAGGAGAAGCATGAATAATATCGAGATGAAATACAACTTTAATCTGGAATACTTTGAAAAAAGTGCAGATTACGTAAAGAGTAAGATTGATTTCAAACCACAGACAGCTTTGATTCTCGGTTCGGCATTAGGAAGCCTGGCTTCTGATATAAAAAACCCCGTTGAGATTCCTTATGAGGATATTCCTGACTTCCTGGTCAGCACGGTAAAATCTCACGCGGGAAAACTGATTCTGGGAGAATTATACGGCAGAAAGGTAGTCTGTATGTCCGGTCGTTTCCACTATTATGAAGGATATGATTATGAACAGCTGGTGGCTCCGGTTCGTCTTTTTAAGCTTTTGGGAGTTGAGAATATGATTCTGACGAATGCGGCTGGAGGAATCAATACGGGATACAAGCCGGGGGATCTGATGATTATCAGGGACCATATCAATCTGGCAGGCGCCTCTCCGCTGAGGGGACCGAATGATGACCGGATCGGGCCGAGGTTTTTTGATGTATGCAATGCCTATGATGAAGGTTTAAGAACTCTGGCAAAGAGTCTGGCAAAGGAGTGCAGTCTGAGGATTCAGGAAGGGGTCTACGCATATCAGACGGGACCTCACTTTGAGACACCGGCTGAAATTCGTTTCTTAAGAATGGCCGGCGCGGATGCGGCAGGGATGTCAACTGTCACAGAAGCACTTACTGCGGCACATTGTGGATTGAAGACACTGGCTATATCACTGATATCCAATATGGCAGCGGGTGTAAACAATAATCGGGTTGATGGGGAAGAGGTTGATTATGTGGCCGCTCAGTCAGCAAAGGAGTTCAAAAAATATCTGAGCAGCATTTTGGCGCATATGGAATCACAGGAGGATGAATGATGAAAAAGAGTATAACAAAAATGTTGGCAGTAGGGCTTTGCACTGCTATGGTCGTGCTGACGGGCTGTGGTGCTTCTGAAACGACAGGCAATACAAATGCGGCGGAAAAAACGGATTCGGCACAGAGTGAAGCGGCTCCGGAAAAGAATGGTGAAAAGAAAAAAGTCGCGTTGATCTGCGATGTGGCAGGTACACAGGTATTCGTATTAAACATGATTGAAGGTCTGAAAGCGAGCGCAGAGAAATATGGATTTGAAGCGGTTGTGGCTGAGTGTGCCGATGCGGCTGCATATGAAGACAACTGCAGAGCCATGGTGGAAGAGGGCGCCGATTTAATTATCGGAGGCAGCTGGCAGGCAGGCGATGCAATTACCAAGGTTGCAACTGAATTTCCGGATAAGGCGGACTATGCGCTTATTGATTCCCAGGTAGATGTAGAAAATGTAAAATGCATTTCCTATAGAGAACAGGAAGGTGCGTATTTAATCGGAAAGATTGCCGGTATGGTAACGGATGATACTGCAAGCCAATTCGGCGCAGTACATGTGAATCAGGGACCCGGCAGCTGGAAATGGAGATGGGGATATATGGAAGGTGTAAAATCCGAAAAACCGGATGCCAAATTTATCTTCAATTACGTCGGCAGCTATAATGATCCGGCGAAATCCAAAGAGTATGCAATCCAGCAGTATGAGCAGGGATGCCAGTTTATCAATTCCGCGGCGGCAGGAGGAGATAAAGGTGTGTTTGAGGCCGCAAAAGAAAAAGAATTCTATACTTCAGGTCAGGATGTGGATCTGACTTCCCCTGACAATCCATGGATTGTTACCAGCCAGATCAAGGATACTTATGCAACCATGCAGTATTTGCTTGATCAGTATTACTCAGATAAGTGGACGACAGAGGATGAGTCCTTAGGTGTTGCCGAGGGTGCGATCGGTGCTGTTTTCGTTACCCATGAGAGTGAAAATCCGAGAAATGAAAAACTGACTGACGAGGATGTGGCAACATTAAAAGAGACTGCTGAAAAAATTAAGAACAAAGAGATTGATCTATCAGTAGTTCCGGAAGAAGAGAGCTATAACCAATAGGCTTAGATGTCAGAGGAGATGCTGTGAAAGACAGAGATCCTGTGTTTTGCAGTATCTTCTTCCATAACAGGAGGACTTAATATGTTCCTGGAATTAAAAGATATAACAAAAACATATGGCAAGACGATTGCGAATAATCATATCAGCTTTGGGATGAATAAGGGTGAGATTCTGGCAGTCATAGGAGAAAACGGCGCCGGGAAGACCACGGTCATGAAGATCCTGTATGGACTGGGCCACGCTGATTCGGGAGAAATATTTCTGGATGGGAAGAAGGTAAGTATTCATTCCGTGCAGGATGCCATTGCCTGCGGCATTGGCATGGTGCAGCAGCATTTTATGCTGTTTGACAGCTATACGGTTGCGGAAAATATCGTGTATGGCAAAGAGCCGAAGAAAAACTTGTTTTTTGACAGAAAAAAAGCGAGTGAGATCGTTAAAAACCTAAGTGAGGAATATGGGCTTTCAATTAATCCGGATTTGAAAGTAGAGGAGTGCTCTGTGGGAATGCGGCAGAGGATTGAAATATTAAAGGTGCTGTATCAGGATGCGGACATTATTATTTTCGATGAACCCACAGCAGTTTTGGTTCCGCAGGAAATTGATGAGCTTTTGAAGACTCTGAAACATCTGGCGAGCCGTGGAAAAAGCATTATTATTATTACACATAAGCTGCAGGAAGTCATGGACGTGGCGGACCGGGCAGTTATTATGAGAAAAGGTAACTACATAGGGGAACGGAAAATCAGTGAAACGGATATAAAAGAGCTGTCCTATCTCATGGTTGGGAAAGGAATCCCGCAGCGTAAGATCGAGAAGCAGGAACCCGGGAAAACCGTTTTGGAGATAGAGGATGCATACTGTGAAAACGATGGCGTTACGGTCTTAAAGGGTCTGAGCCTGCATGTGAAGGAGGGCGAGATTGTAGGGCTGGCCGGCGTATCCGGCAATGGACAGACAGAGCTGATCCAGTGTCTTACCGGGCTTACTAATCTGACGAAAGGGAAGATTACGCTGGAGGGAAAAGAGATATCCAGCCTGGGTGTACGGGAGATCCGGGAGGCAGGCTGCGCTCATATTCCGGAAGACCGTTATGAATATGGATGCGCTAAGAAAGCGTCTTTGGAAGAAACTGCAATCATGGGATTTGAGTATCAGAAGAAATTTTCACGTAAGGGAATACTGGACAAGAAACAAAATCAGGAATTTACGCTGCAGCTGCTGGAGAAGTATGGTGTAAAGTATGACAATATTCAGAATAAAGCCGGATCGCTGTCGGGAGGGAACATACAGAAACTGATTGTGGCCAGGGAGATTGAGCATCACTCAAAATTCTTAATTGCAGCAGAACCGACCAGAGGCGTCGATATAGGAGCCAGGGAATTTATTCATGACAGAATCGTGGAAAAAAGAAACAGGAAAGACGCGGTGCTGCTCGTTTCCTCGGAGCTGTCTGAAATACTGGCTTTATCTGACCGTGTTTACGTTATTTACGATGGAAAAATCAGAGGAGAGTTCAACCGGGAAGAAGTTTCCACGGAGGAGGTCGGATTTTTAATGATGGGAGGGCATAATGGATAAATTAAAAAACTATGGAAAACAGTTTGGAAAAGTTATGGCCCAGCCTGTTGCGGCTACACTTCTGGGTCTTCTGGTGGGAGCTGTATTCATATTGGTATCTCATGAAAATCCAATTGAAATCTATATGAATATGTTTGAAAAATCGTTTTTCAACCCCTATTATTTGACACAGACATTAACCAGAGCCACACCAATTATTATTTGTGGAATTGCAACCGCAGCGGCATGGCGGGCAGGATACATTAATATCGGTGTGGAAGGGCAGATGATTACCGGAGCCTTTGCCGCGACAGTTACAGCGATATACGTGCCTCTTCCCGGCTTTTTGCTGCTGCCGCTTTCAATCCTCGCCGGAATCATTGCAGGAGGTCTTTACGCTACTCTTGTGGCTGTTCTGAATATGAAATTTCAAAGCTCTATCGTAATATGTACACTCATGTTAAACTATGTAGCCAATTACATCGCCTCCTATCTGGTGAGCTATCCGTTTAAGGATAAATCGGGAGACGGATTGTCGCTTGTAACAAAAACAATTCCTGAAAGCACCCATTTTCTGCAGTTTAGCTCCTCGAACACCCTGAATTTGGGAATAGTTGTCGCGGCGGTTATTACAATTCTGTTTTTTTATATGGAACGGAAGACTGTTTTTGGCTATGAGTCAAAGATGACCGGATTAAACCCTCATTTTGCAAAGTATGGCGGTGTATTCGAAAAGAAAGTCATGCTTAAGACGATGGCCTTAAGCGGAGCGATCGCTGCTGTGGCCGGGATGTGCGAGATATTCGGATATAAATACCGGTATACGGATGGGATGTTTACGAGCGCCAGTTACGCATGGACGGGCCTGATGGCCGCACTGATTGCAGACCTGCATCCGGTAGGAATCCTGGTATCCTCGATTTTTCTTTCCGGACTTCAGGTTGGGGGACAGGCGATCCAGCGATCCTCCAGCATTCCGCTGCAGATGGCGACTGTGATTCAAAGTACGATTACACTGTTTGTTTCGGCAAAGATAGGAATTAAATTTATTAAGAAACGGAAACTGAAAATGGATCATAGCGAAGGAGGGGGCGCTGCGGCATGAATTTAAATCTGTTGGCGGTTATCATTAATTCGACAATACGTTCCACAACTCCCGTACTGCTTGCTGCGTTAGGCTCTGCAATCTGCAGTCAGGTAGGAGTATTTAATATTGCTTTGGAAGGCCAGATTTTAATTGGCTCCTTCGTAGCTATTGTGGCTAATTATTATACAGGAAACGTGTACATGGCTGTGCTTTGTGGTGTGGCATCCGGAGCGGCGGTGGCCTCTCTTGTTTCCATTCTGCAGGTAAAGTATAAGGCGGCTGATATGGTAATTGGTACGTCGGTGAATCTCCTGGTCAGCGGTCTGACCAGCGTACTGCTGTATACGATCTTAGGGGTTAAGGGAAGCTTCTCAAGTCCCCAGTTAAAGGCACTGCCTAAATTAAACATACCTGTGATAAAGGATATTCCATTTCTTGGACGCGTGCTCGAGCAGCTGACCTTTATTGATTATCTGTCCTATATTCTGGCGATATTCATGTTTATCTATCTATACAGGACGGTGCAGGGGTTTCATGTACAGAGTATTGGGAAAAATGAGGAAGCGGCAGGAAGTCTGGGAATTAAAACTTTAAAGACTCAGATGATTGCGGTTCTGGTGTCGGGTGCCCTGTGTGGTCTCGGCGGAGCTGTGCTCAGTATGGGGCAGGTTACGCTCTTTTCGGAAAATATGAGCTCAGGAAGAGGATACATAGCCATGGCGTCGGCGAGTATGGGCCAGAATCAGCCGGTATTCATTATCGCCTCCAGCCTGTTTTTCGGGTTCTGTCAGGCAATCGGAGTATCGCTGCAGAATGTTATTCCTTCTCAGCTGACATTGACAATTCCTTATATTGCGACGGTGGCGGCATTGTCGATTTTTGGAAGTAAAAAAATCAGAAAAAAACAGAGGTAAGAAGATGGAAGAAAAAAAGAGAGATGTTTTACCGTGTATTGCAGTTTGCGAGGGAGATATCAACCCCAGAGTACTGACCTGCGGTGATCCGGCCAGAGCTAAGAAAATCTCTGAGAAGCTGGAAAAGGTGAAATGCCTTGCAAAAAACAGAGAATACCATACGTACAGCGGTACCTATAAAGGCGTTCCCGTAACGGTAACTTCCCATGGCGTGGGAGAAGGAGGGGCTGTAATCGGATTTGAAAGCCTCTGCCGTGCGGGAGCAAAGGTCATAATACGCGTAGGTACCTGCGGTGGAATGCAGAAGGAAGTTACCGCAGGGAGTCTGGTAATCGTGAAGGCAGCCTGCCGTGAAGACGGCGTGACGGAGAAAATGCTTCCGCTTTCCTATCCGGCAGTTGCGGATATGGATGTGGTGAGGGCATTGGAGGAAAGCTCCGGCAATTTGCAGTTACAGGCCCATAGCGGCATTGTCTTGACTCAGGCTTTGTTTTATCCGGGACTCCTGGAATCCAGGGTCAAATTATATCAGAAGGCTGGAGTGATCGCCATGGAAAATGAGGTGGCGGGACTTCTGGTGGTGGCCAGCCTTCATGGGATAAAAGCAGGCGCTATTCTTGCGGCGGACGCACCGGCCTTCGAGTTAGTCGGCGTAGAGGGATATCAGCCGGATGAAGAAATGGTGGCGCTGGCGGTTGAACATGAAATATTAATTGCCCTGGAGGCATTAATCCGGATCGACGCTGAGTGAGGGGGAAAGGTATGCTGATAAAGGATATTACGGTTCTAAACAGTAATATGGAGCCCCTGGAGCACAGGAATGTCGTTGTGAAAGACGGCCGGTTTGATTCTATTGGCGTGGACGTGGTGGAAAAAGACCCGGAAATGGTCATTGATGGAAAAAATAAACTGTTGATGCCAGGCTTCTACAACACGCACTGCCATGTGCCGATGACTCTGACGCGCGGACTGGGAGAAGGGCTCTCATTAAATGACTGGCTGACGAAAAAAATGTTTCCTTTTGAAGGAAACATGACAGAGGAAGACTGCTATTACGGGGCGCTCTTAGGTGCGATGGAATTAATGGCAGGCGGATGCGTATCAATTTCGGATATGTACTTCCATGTACAGGATATTGCCCGTGCCCTTTACGATGCAGGGATGAAGGCAAATATCTGCCATGGTCTTTCTTCCTCAGATCCCCATGAAAGACCGGAAAGCTTAAAAGGCTGGAGAAATACGGTATCCCTGCTGAATGAATACAGAGACAAAAAGGATGGACGGATACGGATAGATATGGGACTGCATGCAGAGTATACCTCTACAGATAACCTGGTACAGGCAGTGGCCGCTTTCGCAAAGGAACAGGGCCTTACAGTCCATACTCATATTTCGGAAACAAAGAAAGAACATGAGGAGTGTAAGCTTCGTCATGGAGGATTAACACCGGTCCAGTATTTTTATGAGCGCGGAATGTTTGAAAATCCCGTGTTGGCCGCTCACTGTGTCTGGCTCGAGGAGCGGGATAAGGAGATCATGAGGGAGAGAAAAGCGACAGTGTCCCACTGTATCTCTTCTAATCTAAAGCTGGGAAGCGGAGTCGCTCCGATCAGCAGCTACCTGAATGAGGGTATCCGGGTAGTAGTTGCAACAGATGGAGCGGCAAGCAATAACAATTTAAATGTGATGGAGGAGATTCATCTGGCATCGCTGGCGGCCAAAGGTGCCTTCCTGGATCCAACGCTGCTGCCGCCTCAGACCGTGCTTGAGATGGCAACGGTTAACGGAGCGGAGGCGCAGGGGAGAGCGGACTGTGGAGTGATAGAGACAGGAAAGAAAGCTGATTTTATCATTTTGGATCTGGACAAGCCCCATCTGATTCCGAAACATGACATTCTGGCTAATGTTGTCTATTCTGCACAGGCGTCTGATATATATATGACCGTCATAGACGGACGCGTGGTGTATAAGGAAGGCGAATTCCTGACGATAGACCGGGAGCGTGTCCAATATGAAGCAGACAGACGGGTGAAGCGGATCTGCAGTCAGATGCAGGGGATGTGACAGAGAAATATGCTGAATTTATTAATAGCGGTGGGGGCCCTGATCGGCGCGGCCGACTGCGTATGCGGAAATAAATTAAAGCTTGGAGAAAAGTTCGAGGAAGGTTTTCTATGTATGGGGCCGACTGCACTCAGCATGGTGGGGATTATCTGTCTTGCTCCTCTGCTGGGAAAAAGCTGTGCAATAGTTGTGGCGCCTCTGTTCCGGTCCTTCGGAATCGACCCGGCTATGTTCGGATGTATTCTGGCTAATAATATGGGCGGTTATCCATTGGCCATGTCTATGGCTGATGACCAGGGCGTTGGACTCTATTCCGGCCTTATTGTGTCTTCTACTCTGGGGGCCACCCTGGTCTATACGATACCGGTGGCGCTGGGATTAATCAATAAAGACCAGCAGGGAGATTTTGCAACAGGAATTATGATCGGACTGATCACAGTCCCGGCCGGGGCTGTGGCCGGCGGTCTGTCAATGGGCCTTGACGCTGTCCTGCTGATTCGAAATACAATACCGGTAGCGTTGATATCCGGATTGGTGATTGCCGGCTTCCTGATCCTTAAAGACCGCGTTATCCGCGGATTTATGCTTTTTGCCAGGATTCTCAGGATCATTACGATTCTCAGCCTGGGAGCGGCAGCATTTACGTATATTACCCACACCCCACTCATCAATGGATTGGAACCGATTGAAAATGCTATGGGTATTGTGGCCGATATGAGTATTGTACAGCTTGGCAGTATCCCCCTGGCATATCTCTTTATTTATCTGTTGAGACGTCCTCTTGCGGCAGCTGGAAGACTTCTGCATATCAATGATGTGGCGGCAGCAGCGATTCCCATATCCTGTGTAAATGTGTTATCAGCCTTTATGCTGATAAAGGATATGGACAGACGGGGGGTCATAATATCGGCAGCGTGGTATACGAATGCGATCTGTATTATCACGGCGCATTATGCCTACACCCAGTCGATCGATCCGCGCATGATTGCCCCAATGATGGCGGCAAAGCTCACAGGAGGAATTCTTGCTGTCATACTGGCCTGTATAATGGCCGGAAACTATAAAAAAGTAAAGGAAGAGTGTTGAGAATGGGTGTATTCAAATATCAGTCACCGGAACGTGCGCTGTTTGGTTTTGGAAGCTTACAGGGGATTCAGGATGAAATCCGAAGCAGAAAGCTTACAAAGGCACTTCTGGTAACAGGCCGTGATCTGGCTGACACGGCTATCGTAAAAAATGTCATTTATGCGCTGGAAGCAGCAGATACAGGCTATGCGTTATTTACTGATTGTAAGCCAAACCCTACAACAAACAATGTAAATCAGGGCTCGGATGCATTTATACGAAATCAATGTGATTTTCTCATTTCCGTCGGCGGCGGTTCTGCTCACGACTGCGCTAAGGCAATTTCCGTGGTAGCGGCGGGCGGCGGAAAAATTGAGGACTATACAGGGGCAGATAAAAGCAGCAGAGCATATCCGCTGATTGCGGTTACGACAACGGCGGGAACGGGGAGCGAATGTACCAGCGACTATGTAGTAGTCGATGAAGCGCAGAACCGGAAATATGGAAATTCCGACCGGAATGTGCTTCCCGTTCTGGCTGTAGATGATTATGAACTGATGATGAATATGCCTGCGTCTCTCACCGCAGGAACCGGGATGGATGCATTGACCCATGCGGTGGAAGCCTACTGTTCCATAGATGGAGCTTTGATTACATCGGAACTGGCTGCGGCTGCGGTGCGTCTGATCTTTGAGCACCTGGAACCTGCGGTGATTTCTCCGGATCGTAAGTCCAGAGAGGGGATGGCGGTTGCACAGTTTTTAGCAGGCCTGGCATTTGGAAACGCTGGCTGCGGACTCATTCATTCCATGTCCCATCAGCTAAGCGCGGTTTATGACTTACCGCACGGACTGTGTAATGCGATCCTGATGCCGGAAGGATCACGTACCAATAGGAAGGCTCCGGAAGCTGAAGAACGCTATGCCGCGTTATGCGAAGCTGTTTTCCCCATAGAGAGCCGCGATATGACAACCGGGGAGAGGGCGGATTATTTGATTGAAAGAATCGAAAAACTGTCAGAGGCGGTAGGGACGAAGAGGAAATTGTCGGAGCTTGGTGTTAAACTGGAGGATCTCTCCCTGCTGGCAGATAAAACGCTTTTAGATGCCAGTCTGCGCCATAATATTTACAAACCGGACAAAGAGGAAATCGAGACGATTTTTCGCAGTCTGATGTAAGAGGACTTATGAAGGATAAAATGTTAGTACGTATTGTTCTGGTAATTTTGGGCTCTGCTGTTATGGGACTCAGTATCAATCTGCTGGTTGCTGCGGGCTTTGGACTTGACCCGCTCTCCTTATTTCAGGCTGGCTTATGTAATGTATTTCATATTTCACTGGGACAGGCCTCCCAGCTTCTAATGACTGGTATTATCATAATCCTGTTTTTTCTGGACAGAAAACGGATAGGAATTGGCTCCATTCTAAACAGTATTCTGGTGGGAGCGTTTGTTAACTTCTTTGCAGCCGGTTTCCCCGCTGGGGCCCATGTGCCCCTCTGGGGCAGGCTGCTCAGCGCAGCCGGCGGATTTTTATTTATGGGTATGGGAATCGGGATCTATATATCCGCCAGGCTGGGAGAGGCCGGAATTGATGCCATGATGATGTATTTTATGGACAAATACCGGTATTCACTCAGGAATACAAGAATAACACTGGATGTCCTGTTAGCAGCATTCGGCTTTATCTTAGGGGGCTGCCTGGGCTGGGCAACTCTCATATCCATGGCAGTCAACGGAGTTATCATACAGGCTACCGTTCATATCATGAAGCAATTGATAAGAATTAATTATAAAGGTGTTGAATAAATTTTCGAAAACCATTCATAATCCCTCTCACCGCCGCATAAGATATAAATAGTAAGTTATGAAACTATACGAACCAAAGGAGAGGATATAGCTATGGCTGAGATACATTACTTAATATCGGACGCATCTAAAAAGGTGGATGTAGAGTCCCACGTACTTCGCTACTGGGAGGACGAGCTTGAGCTTGCGATTCCAAGAAATGAGATGGGACACCGGTATTACACCGAAGCACACATCCGTTTATTCCAGCAGATCAAGGAACTGAAGGAAAAAGGATACCAGTTAAAAGCCATCAAGACAGCGCTTGATAAAATCATGGAAGACGGAAAAGATCCGGTGATACCGGACGAGCTTCTGGAGGAATCGGTGACACGGGCATTAAAAGAGAGCGCGGTAGTCACAGACAGCGGAGACGGAGAGACGGGACTTGCTGAAGTACATAGCACAGCGCAGGTAATCATTGCTCAGGAGAAGATGGAGCAGTTCCAGGAAATCATGAATCACATCATTGGACGGGCCCTGGAGGTCAACAATGAACAGCTGAGCCAGGATGTCAGCAGTATCGTAAATGACAAGGTGGTAAAAGAGCTGGAATATTTGATGAGAGTGAAGGATGAGAAGGAAGAAGAGCGTTTCAAACAGCTGGACGAGCTTCTCCGTTCGTATCAGAAAGATAACAAAGGGCGTGCCGAGGCCGCGGCTTCAAAGATTCCGTTTTTCAACCGGAAAAAGAAGTTTGGGAGAAATGGAAAGAAGCTTTAACGCGGCAGCGTAGGATCCACAGATAAAACAAGTAAACAACAAGATGATAAAGCTTACGATAAGGAAGATACAGAGATGAAAAACAGAATAATGGTAATACATGTATGAAAGCGGCGTGACTCGAATGGTCAGGCCGCTTTTGCGTACACTATGAGAAGGGAGTTTGGCTAAAAAAAGAACAGTACTTTGGAGGTATGCCTGTTTTTGCACTTTATATAGTGCAAAAATACAATTTGAATACTTTTTTGCAAAGGACTATACTGTGACTTGTCAGGGAGGTGCAGGATATGACAACTGTATTAGATTGTATTGAAAGGATTCCAAAATGTCTGAAGGGAATCAGGGACAGTTATCCGGAACGCGCGAAAAATATTGCGGATTATCTGTCTGAGAGCGGGATCAAAAAGGTTCGCCGCCTCGTGTTTATCGCCAGCGGGTCCTCTTACAACAGTGCCCACACAGCGAAGCTGTTTATTAAAAATCAGTGCGGAATAGAGACGGATTTCAAGTATCCGAATTTATTTGTAAATTATGAAGCCGATACGGAACTGAGTCGGGAGGCAGGTGATACGGATTCGACGGTATATGTGGTAATTTCCCAGGGAGGGGAGACAAAGCTTGTTTACCAGGCCCTGGAGAAGATTAAAAATGCGGACAGGCCGTGTATGGCGATCACCGCGGATGCGGAAGCGTCCATCGCAAGGATGGCCGGTTTCCACCTGGATATGGGATGCGGACAGGAGGAATTCATGTACCGTACCATCGGATTTTCCACCTCAGCCGCCGTCTGCTGGTTGTTGGGACTTGCGGCAGGCGTCTATAATGGAGAGGTGACGGCGGAAGCAGAAGCAGGATATTTAAAGGACTTTGATGCGATGATCCAGAATCTGCCGGCTGTGGAAGCGGCGACGGAAACGTGGTATCAGGCCAATAAATTCTCACTGTTAAGAAGAAACAAAATGATGCTGGCCGGAACCGGAGACCTGTATCCAATCGTCAACGAAGGGGATATTAAGGTTATGGAGATGGTTCCCATGATGACAAGAAGCTTCGAGCTGGAAGAGTTTATCCATGGCCCTCAGAACTCTTTTGATGACGCGACGCTCTTCCTTATCTTACATCACCGGGGAGAGGACGACGAGAAGGCGAAGGCAATCGCCCGCTTCATTAAGGAGCAGATCGGTTTCTGCGCCCTGGTAGGAGAGGAACCGCTGGAAGAACGGGACTTATCCATCAGCCCGGCCAGCCGCTGGTTCTTCGGTCTGGAGTACGTGACCGTGTTCCAGGTGCTTGCTTACCGGATGGCGGATGACCGCGGAAGAGACTTACACAGAGGCGTCAACGCGGTAGTCAGCCAGTATATCACAAAAACTTTATAAGTCACTGCACTAAGCGTGAAAGACCTCGCTAAGTGCCAGTGACATGTATCGCACGTAAGCGCTTAAAATACAGGCGCTAAGTGCTCATAACGAGGAGGAAAAGAAATGAAACGAATGCTCATCGCGGCTCACGCAAGATTTGCGGATGGCCTGGAAAGCGCGCTGTCCCTGATTATGGGGAAGCGGGAAGACATCACCTGTATTAACGCATTTGTCACGGAAACACCTCTGGAAAAACAGATAGACGACTATGCGGAATCTCTCGGAGAGGGAGATCAGGTTCTGGTGATCACAGATGCATTTTTTGGAAGCGTGAACCAGAAAATCATGGGAAAACGGCTGAAGAACAGCCTGATTGTCACTGGGGCGAATCTGCCGCTGGTGTTGGAACTTGTCACTCTGCTGGATGGGGACAGCCCCATTACGGCGGATCAGCTGAAGAATACAGTGGCGCTGGCCAGAGAACAGCTTATGGTTGTGGAGATGGAAGACGCCGCTGATTCATCAGATGACTTTGATTTCTAAATAGAAGGGGGATATCGATATGATAGTAAAATTAAGAATTGATGACAGACTTCTGCACGGCCAGGTAGCCTACAGCTGGAAATCGGCGCTCAGCTATAACGCCATCGTAATCGCCAGCGATGCGGCCGCGGCAGACGAGTTTCGGAAGGGCGTTATCAAGATGTGCTGCCCGGAAGGTGTGAAGCTGGCCACCAGAAGCGTGGAGGAAGCGGCGAAGCTGATCAATAATCCGAAACTGAAGGACATGAAAGTATTTGCAATCTGCGGTAGTCCGGCCGATGCCAACGGCCTTTTAAAGAAGCTGGAGGAGAAGCCAGTCGTCAACTTAGGCGGAATTCAGATGGCGGACGGTAAGAAACTGTTTTCCAAGGCCGTTTATGTGGACGAGGAGGACTTAAGGAACCTGGATGAGATAGCTTCTGCGGGATATACCATCGAGGTTCAGGAAGTACCGTCCACGGCAATGGCAAAGTATGCGGACTTACGTAAGAAATTTTAAAAAGGGGGAAATGAAATTATGCAGGCAGCAATTTTAGTTGGACTCGCAATGGCAGTATTGTGGTTCCTGGAGAAATTAGGCGGTACACCTATGGTGATCCGGCCGATCGTGGTATCACCGGTGATCGGTGCACTGCTGGGAGACTTACAGACCGGTGTCATGGTCGGAGCCACTCTGGAACTGGTATTTATGGGCGCTATTCAGATCGGAGCCGCGGTTCCGCCGGATGTATTAGTCGGCGCGGGACTTGGAACGGCGTTTGCGATCCAGTCCGGACAGGGAGCCGATATCGCTCTGGCTCTGGCACTTCCTATCGCGATTCTGGCCCAGTCATTAAAGGTTATCGTGTTCATTATCCGAAGCTGGTTCATGGATCTCGCCATGAAGTTAGCGGAGGCGGGAGACATTAAAAAGTTGTACGCATTAAACATCGGCGGTCTTCTGCTTCAGTGTTTCATGTATTTCGCAGTAGGTTTTGTGGCTCTGCTCTTCGGTTCACCGGCGGTTGAGGCGTTTGTAAACAATATTCCGCAGGTAATCTTAAATGGTCTCTCCGTAGCGGGCGGACTCCTTCCGGCAGTTGGTTTCGCACTTCTCCTTCTTCCGATGATGGAGAAACGCAATGCTATTTACTTCGTATTTGGTTTTATTCTGATATCCTATTTGAATCTGCCGATTATGGCGGTGACCATTATGGGCGTCGTGCTGGCCTTTGTGATCTGCTATGAAAAGGGCGCGTCTGGAAATGGAACAGCAGCGGCTGCAGCCGTAAGTTCAGAGGAAGAGGAGGATTTGTTCGATGAGTAAGCAAAAAATGTCTGCTGAGGACAAAAAAATGGTAAATGGCCTGTTCTGGAATTCATTCCTGCTGGAGGCCTCTTATAACTACGAAAGGCAGCAGGCCCTGGGCTTCTCCGTGGGTATGTGGCCGGCGATTAAACGTTTCTATAAGACAAAAGAGGGACAGGCGGAAGCCTTAAAGCGCCATATGGCGATCTTTAATACCACACCTCATATGGTATCCGTAATCAGCGGCGTTACAGCAGCCATGGAGAAGGAAGCCAGTGAGAACAAGGACTTTGACAAGGATATCATCAATAACGTAAAGGTAGGACTCATGGGTCCGTTAGCCGGAATCGGCGATTCCTTCTTCTGGGGCACACTGAGAATCATCGCCGCAGGTATCGGTTTATCTCTGGCACAGCAGGGAAGCGTTCTGGGGGCAATTCTGTTCTTGATCATTTTCAACGTTCCGCATCTCCTGATCCGCTATTACGGCACAGTGCTGGGCTATCAGTTCGGCGCAGGCTTAATGAGCAACTCGAAGAGCGCAGGCATCTTAAAAATGATTTCCAAGGGCGCGTCAATCGTCGGCCTTATGGTAATCGGCGCCATGAGTGCCTCCATGGTTGCGATGAAAACCCCGCTCACCTTTACCATTGGAGAGACGGCGTTTGAACTTCAGGGATACTTAGATCAGATTTTCCCATTGCTGCTTCCGCTGCTTTACACCCTGGCGATGTTTGGCCTCTTGAAAAAAGGCTGCAAATCAACTACAATCTTATTGATTACAATTGCAGTAGGTGTGATAGGTTCCCTTCTTCACATCCTTTAATCCTGGCGAACCCGGAAAGGTCAGAAGCTCATGGTTGAGGCAAGAACCAGATATGTCATCATGATAAAAACGATGTTAGGCAGGAAAACGTATGTAACCTCGGCTGCTCTCGCAGAAGCAGCCGGGGTTTCTGTGCGCACGGTAAAGTACGACTTAAAGGAGCTTCAGAGCTTCTTAAAGGAGTACGGCGTGGAGATCGAATCGAAACGGTCCTACGGCTACCGCCTGCTGGTGGGAGACGGCTCCGACATGGATGGGCTGTCGAAGGCGCTCCGGGCAAATCTGCGGAAAAATAAGGGCGAGGTGTTCCGGTATAATTTTCAGAGGGTCATCTATATCATCAACAAGCTGCTGATCGGAAAGCCGTATTATAAGGCGGAGGAGCTGATGGACACGTTTTACATCAGCCGTTCGACCCTTACCCAGGACTTGAACCGTGCCCGCACCCTTCTTGCCAAGTTCCGTCTGGAGATCGACGTGAATCTGCGGCGGGGAATCGGTGTCGCCGGTGATGAACTGGACAAGCGCCTCTGTATTGCGGAATATTTCTTCCGGTACGATGACAAGCTTCAGGTTATGGTTCAGCGGCGGGCGGATGGCGGAAAGTATGACTGGGATGCCCAGAGAGAAACACTGGTCCGGATCGTCTGGAAGGCGTGCCGGGCCAATAAGATCAGGCTGTCACCGTTTTTGGCCGTGGATCTGGCCAGTCATATGTATGTCAGTGTGCTGCGCATGAGGGCCGGATGCGGCATCGGGGAGCTGCCGGGCGGTACCATGACGATGAATTATGTGAGGGAGCGGTACGCGGCAGGGGAGGTCGCGGACCAGCTGGAAGAGCTCTATTCCATATCGATTTCTGAGAAAGAGCGGGAGTATTTTGCCCTCCATATCCTGAGTAAGAAAATGCCGGACAGCGGGCCTGTAGGCTCCGAGGAACACGCCACATTAAAGCAGTGCGTGGCGGAAATCCTGCGGGAGGTGAAGGACAATTTTGAGCTGGATTTTACCGATGATCCTGTGTTCCTGGACTTTTTATATACCAGCATTGAGCCCATGGTATTAAGGCTCAGAACGCATCTGATCGTCAGAAATCCGCTTCTGTTTGAGAATCTGCGCCGCTATCTGTTTGCCACCAAGGTGGCTCATTCCGCCAGTGGAATCATAGAAAAGCTGTTTGGCGTGCAGATGGACAATAATGAGTTCGCGTATCTGGTGCCGGCGTTTAACATGATTATCAGCACCCATGAGAAGCGGAAGAAGTTTAAGATCGGCTTTTGCGGGGACTTAGGGCTCTCGGAGGCGCTGATCTATTATAACGAGCTTTCGGAAAGCCTTCCGAAGGACGGCTATGAGCTGATATGGATGGATAAATACCACAATAACGGCTATTTGAACCAGCTTCAGTATCTGATCTATGTGAGCGACTACCGGCTGCCGGGAGATCTGCCGTACTATGAGATACAGGACGGCGATTCCACCAGCGAGGTCTGCAGTGCGATCGCGGAATATAAGCTGGAGCAGGTACAGATCGAGCAGTATTTAAAGCCGGAATTCGGCATTTTCGGACTGGAGGGGCGGAATCGGGATGAGGTCATGGAAAACCTGTACCGCTGTCTGGCCGGGCGCGGCCTGATCGCCACGGAGCTGGACTGGAAGAATGCTTTCCGGGCCAACGAGGTGGGCAACGGGATCGCCCATATCCAGGATCTGGGAAGAATTTTGAAGAACGCGGGCTGTTACGTCTGCATCTTAAAAACGCCTATTCTGTGGGAACAGGATATTATCAAAGTGCTGGTGATGATCAAGACGAAGCGGGACGGAGACAAGAATTTGTCGCTGCTCTGCCGTATTGTCTCCAACTGGGCCTCATCGCCGGAAAAAGTGGAACATTTTTTGAAGACACAGAGCTATGAGGTGTTCTGCGGCGACATAACGGAAGAATGTCTGAAACTCTGCTTCTAGACCGGTTTCTTCGGTCGAGCAGATGAGCCGTCTGAACGGCTGCGATCAGACGGCTCTGCACCGGAAAGGAAGAATTGCCATGCTGAAAAACCAGGTATATAAAGGAATTATATTTACGGCAGCCTCTGCCGTCATATTCGGATTTACACCCATTCTGGCCAGGATCTCTTATGACGGCGGGGCCAACGGGATCACGATGACGTTTCTGCGCTGTCTGCTGTCCCTGCCGGTCCTGTTCCTGATCTTAAAAATAAAGGGCATCCCACTTAAAGTGGAACCTGCCTGGAGAATGCCGGTGGCCGTGTGCGGCGTCTTCGGGGCATTTGCAACGACGGTGACGCTCTATATGTCATACTCATACATACCGGTGGGAATGGCCACCACGCTTCATTTTATCTATCCCGTGCTGGTTACCGCGGGCTGTGTCCTCATCTTCCGGGAGGGGATCACGATAAAAAAGGTGCTGGCTCTGCTCTGCGGAGCGGCCGGCACCGTGTTGTTTCTGGAACATTTTTCTGCGGCCACGGGAAGCGGCACCGGAATCTTTCTGGCGCTGCTGTCAGGCCTGTTTTACAGCATTCATATGGTAGTTATGGATAAGTCGGGGATCAAGAACATGCACTATTTTAAGCTGTCGTTCTACTTATGCCTGTTCGGCGCCGCCTTATCGGGAATCTACGGAGGCGTGACCGGCCAGCTGGCGCTTCACTTAACCGGCCAGGCGTGGCTGTTTGCATTCCTGGTCTCCATCTGTGCCTCCGTGGGAGCGATCAGCTTATTCCAGCTGGGAATCCGGTATACGGGCGCCTCTACGGCGGCCATACTGTCCACGCTGGAGCCGATCACCAGCGTGATCCTGGGAGTGCTGGTCCTCGGCGAACTGTTCACCGCGAGAAAGATCGCGGGATGTCTGTGCATCCTGCTCAGTGTGGTGCTGATTGCAGCTGCTGGGAAGAAGCGCTAAGTTCCTGTAGTACATTGCGGTTAATTACGCTATGCACTACCAGCCGCCGCCTTGACAAACTCGGAAAAGAGTCTGGCGGCGGCTTCATTTTTCTCCCATAGATACTCCGGATGCCACTGGACGCCGATGAAGAACGGGTAATCCGGCATCTCCACCGCCTCCACCAGCTGGTCGGAGGAACGGGCCGAGGCGACGAGACTGGGGGCCACATCTCTGACTGCCTGGTGATGCATGCTGTTGACGGACAGTGTCTCCGCTTCCGCGATCCTGGCCAGAAGGCTGTCGGGCTGCAAGGTCACGGTGTGGGAGGGGAGCGCGTAGGCGAAGGGCTGGGTGTGGGCCAGCGGGAAATCACTCTTTACCTGGCTGGGAATATCCTGCCAGATGGTGCCGCCCAGGCCGATGTTTAAAAGCTGTATCCCGCGGCAGATGCCGAGAACAGGCTTGCCGGTCTCCATCACCAGGGGGAGGAGAGCCAGTTCCATCTGATCCCTCTCGGCGGAAACGCTGCCGCAGCGGTCTAAAGTTTCTTCTCCGAACAGGAAGGGGTGAACGTCGGGGCCTCCGGTGAAGAGAAAGCCGTCCAGCGTGTCCACAAGCTGCCTTAAGTCGTCCTCAGACGAAGTCAGCGGAAGCACGACAGGAATGGCGCCCGCGGCCGTCAGAGCCTTTATGTAGGTGGGGCGCATCTGTATGTCGTTGTTGTCCGTGTTGTGGGAGGGCGTAAGACCAATCAATGGTTTTTTCATGAATCATACCTCGTTTCATTCATTGCATTTTTAATCTTCTTTACATTATATGTGATTTTATTTCCGGTTGCAATGGAAAACTGGTGCCGCCGCTCCTGCTCAGTAACTGTTCAATGAAACGTATCTACCGTATAATCATGGTAATGGAATCCCAGCCACCGTCCGGGCATGTCTCCGGGGAAACGGGGGGCGGGAATGGAAATAAAAGTATCGGAATTGTCTGTGCCGCTTCCCGGTTTTAATACCTGGGGAGCGGTTTTCTTTACGTGGCTGATTAATAAGTTCCACAACCGCTCTCTGACTTCCCAGTATTTTGGATCGTCCGCCAGATTATGGCGTTCCATGGGATCCTTTTCTAAATCAAACAGCAGCATACTGCTGCCAATTCTCGTATAGATCAGCTTTTTCCGGTCTTCCATTACACAGAAATTCGTATGAAGGCTGTCTCCATAGAATATCTTTTCTTTCTGTCCCTTTCCACTGAGAAATGGCAGCAGGTTTTCTCCGCTTCCATCCTCCGGAGGGGTGAGTCCGGCCATAGCCAGTATGGTGGGAAATACGTCGGCCAGCGTGATGACGCCATCCACCTGGTTGTTATGGGGGATGGCGCGCCCGGCTGGAGGAACAAGGATGAACGGCACATGGGCGGAGCCCTCAAAAAAGAGGTTCTTCTGGGACATGTAATGGTCGCCCAGCATCTCTCCGTGGTCGGAGGTAAAGAGAATCCAGGTGTTTTCAAAGAGACCGTGTTCTCTCAACGCACCGAACAGCCGGCCAAGCTGGTAATCCACCTGGGTGATGCAGGCATAGTATGCCCTGCGGCTGGCCGTAATCTGTTCGGGACCGAAGAGATGCATATCCGTATTTTCGTAGGAACCGGCCAGAAAGCCCTGGGGGGTGTCTTCGAGGGAGTGGGACCAGTCTCCGTATACCGGTTCCGGCATGGAAATCTGCTGGTACAGTTCCCAGAAATCACGGCAGGGATCGAACGGTGGATGCGGCTTTGTGAAGCTGGTCCACAGAAAGAACGGGCGCAGGGGATCTCTGGTCTCGATAAAATCAATGGCTTCATCCCCGATCCAGGTGGTCATGCTGTCCCTGACCTCCACCGTGGAAATCACAGGCTCCATGAGGCATTCACCGATGCCGTGGACCTTGGGCCTTACCCGGTCGCCCCTTTTGTCACAGGCGCGCATGTAATCCAGCGGCAGAGTCATATGCTCGAAGCCGTAGCAGGCCCTGGCCGGCTCAAAATGCATCTTTCCTTTTGCACATGTCTGATAACCGGCGTCCGTAAGCATGGCGGGAAGCGTCAGCCGCTTTGCTGTCCGCGCTTCCATAAATGCTCTGTGGTCCGCGTTGGATACGACGCCGCTTTCGTATCCCTCGATTCCCGTCATGATGGTGGTCCTGGAGGGGACACAGATCGGGCATGAGGCGTAACAGCCGGTAAAGCTGGTCCCCATGGCTGCCATATAATTTAAGTGCGGTGTGAAGATACTCTGGTTTCCCCAGGCGTTGATGGTATCGAAACGCTGCTGGTCCGTGGTGATCAGCAGAATATTGTCTTTCGTGTTTGGCTGCATTTCTTGCTGTGCATTCATAATGGGTTCTTCCTCTCTCTTTGAGTACCGCGTCGGTTTCATTTCTGAGTTCAGTATAAAAAATACGGAGAAGGTTGTCTATCTCATAAACGTTAGATATACCTGCAAAAAAGTGAGATAAAAAACTGTGACAGAGAGGGAATAGAAGAGAAATGATTGTGCATAATGCACAAAAACTAAGCGGTAAAATTTCGGATATACCTAACATTTACAGGATACTATATAAGAAATCATAGATAGAAAAGTAAAAATGCATAGATTATAATATTTTTTAGATATGAAAAAGAACAATGAAAAAGAAAAAGGAGGCATATTTTATGGCAGATTTGAAAAAGAAGCCGGGGAAAAAGCGGAAGTGGAACAGGGATGACACGGAATTGACCATACTGGCATTTCCAACCGCAGTCTGGTACCTGCTCTTCTCGTTTTTGCCCATGTTTGGTATTATTATTGCGTTTAAAAAGTATACCATCAACGGGGGATTTCTACACAGCATTCTTACCAGCGCGTGGTGCGGACTGGACAACTTCAAGTTCCTGTTTTCGTCCGGCGATATCTGGATGATACTCAGAAACACCATTCTCTATAATATCACCTTCATTATCTTAAACATTGTGGTTCCTGTAACCATGGCGCTTTTAATCGGGCAGATTCACAACCAGCGCATGGCGAAGGTATTTCAGACGGCCATGTTTCTGCCGTATTTCTTGTCATGGGTGGTGGTAACCGCTCTGGTATGGGCCTTCTTAAGCTTTGACAAAGGGATGTTAAACAATCTGATGGAAGGCCTCGGCCAGGATCCCAGACAATGGTACATGGTTCCCAAGCTGTGGCCGGGCTTTTTAATATTTATGTATCTCTGGAAAAATCTGGGCTACAGCATGGTCGTGTATCTGGCTACCATTACCGGGATCGACAAGACGTATTACGAGGCTGCCTGTATTGACGGGGCCAGCGTATGGCAGCAGATGAAATGGGTGACGCTTCCGCTCATGCGTACTGTCATTATCATGATGTTCATCATGGCGGTGGGCCGTATCTTTTATTCTGATTTCGGCCTGTTCTATCAGGTGCCCAGAGACTCCAATTCCCTGTACAATGTAACGTATACACTGGACGTTTTTGTATACAAACAGCTCATGTCATCGACCACGGGAATGGCCTCGGCGGCCGCATTCGTCCAGTCCGTTGCCGGATGCATCACCATTCTTCTGGCCAATGCCGTAGTGCGCAAGGTTGACCGGGAGAGTGCCATGATCTAAAACGTGTCTGAAAAGCTACTATCACTCATTCATTAGACAGGAGGAAGAATATGTCCAAAAAAAATAAGGAAGCGGCAGACGTGCAGAGCTTCAACAGGATATCCGCGAGGGCTAATATTCTGTTAAATATCATGTTTCTGATTTTGGCCCTGATTTGTGTAATACCGGCGGTGCTGGTGGTCTCGATCTCCTTCTCCGCGGAGCAGTCCATCACCGATTACGGCTACCGGCTGATTCCTAAGATTATTTCTCTGGATGGCTATGGCTATCTGCTGAAGCAGGGGGCCCTGATCATCAGAGCGTTGGGAGTATCCCTGTTTGTTACTATCGTGGGAACCGCCCTGGGAACGCTTCTCACCACCTTGATGGGATACGTGTTATCCAGGCCGGACTACAAGCTGAACGGATTTCTCACCATGCTGGTCTTCATCCCCATGGTATTTAACGGAGGTCTGGTCTCTACATATTTTATCGTCTCCCAGTTCCTGCATTTAAAGAATACTCTGTGGGCGCTGATTCTGCCTCTGTCGGTATCTTCCTTTAACGTCGTCATATGCAGGACGTTCTTTAAGACAACCATACCGGAGGAACTGATCGAATCGGCCAAGATGGATGGGGCCACCCAGTTTAAGATTTTCTTTCAGATTGTGCTTCCCATCTCCCTGCCGGTTATCGCTACCATTGGGCTGTTCCTGTGCTTCGCCTACTGGAATGACTGGTATCAGTCCATGCTGTACATCGACAACCAGCGTCTCTACTCCCTGCAGGCACTTTTAAATGCCATCATGACCAATATCAACATGCTGGCGCAGAACGCCGCCACCATGGGCGCGAGTATGGCGGATATGGTGGCAAATATGCCAAAGGAAGCGGCCCGTATGGCGATTGTGGTCATTATTGTACTGCCAATCGCATGTGCATACCCGTTTTTCCAGAAATACTTTATCTCCGGACTGACAGTCGGAGCCGTCAAAGGGTGATTGCGCCCGTATTTTAATAACTGCTTATCAGGCGGGTTTCCCGTTGATAATAGAATAGTCAGGAAAGAAGAGGATTGTTTATGAAGAAAACAGATGTATGGAAAAAAGCGGCTGCGGCCGGTTTGGCCGCTCTGCTGGCCGTCGGCACCATAACCGGATGCGCGGCTAAGACAGATACGAAAGAGACGGGGACTCCCGCGGGAGACACGGCGGAAAAAGATGGCGCGTCTGCGAAGGATACGGCTGCGGCCGATCCAGCCGGAGGAGACATTCCGACTCTGGTATACTGGACCGTGGGAGGAACCACGCCCAGTGATTTTGATCAGGATATTGCCGCGATTAACGAGTATCTGGAGGAGAAGATCCACGTAAAGCTGGATTTGAAGGTGGCCGGATGGGGCGATTACGAGAAGAAGATGAACACCATCATCAACTCGGGCGAGTATTTTGACATGATGTTCGTAAACAATACGAATTACAGCCGTTTTGTAAAAATGGGCGCGTTCGAAGATATATCCGACAAGCTCCAGTCGGTGGCGCCGGAGCTTTATGAAATGATTCCGGAGCAGCTCTGGAAGGGCGTGACCATTGGAGGAAAGGTTTATTCCGTTCCCACCTATAAGGATTCCTCCATGGCACAATTCTGGTATTTTGACGATCAGTACGTGCAGAAGTACAACATTGATCTGGATCAGATCAAGACGATGCAGGACTTAGATAAGCCGTTCCGCGATATGAAGGAGGGAGAGGGCAAGGGCTTCTATCCGCTTCAGATGTCCCAGGGAAGCCCCTTTAATGGATTCTTTAACGAATATGACGGCCTGACCTCCGGCTTGCAGCCTCTCGGCGTAAAGGTAGATGACCAGACAAGAACCGTGATCTGTACTCTGGACCAGCCGGATATCATGGAGAATCTAAAGCTGCTTCATCAATGGTATATGGATGGCATCATCAATCCGGATGCGAATGTTCTGACCGAGCCGCAGAAGAAGCTTCCATTTTCTTCCGCACAGGGCTGGCCCAGCGCGGTTGCCACATGGCAGGTATTAAACGGTGTGGAGAAGTATGATGCGTTTAAGGTATTCGGCCCGCTCTATTCTACCGATACCATTCAGGGCTCCATGAACGCCGTTTCCATTAACTCCAAATATAAGGATGAGTGTCTGAAATTCCTGCAGCTCGTGAATACCGACTCCAAATTACGCGATATGCTGGCATACGGTGTGCCGGATAAGACCTTCAAATATGTGGGGGACGGCGTGATTGAGAAACAGACGGATACCTGGCCGCTGGCCGCCTATACGCAGGGAACCTTCTTCAACATGTCCATTACGGAGGATGCGGACCCGGATCAGTGGGATCAGGTAAAGAAACAGAACGAGGAAGCGGTTTCCTCTTCCTGCTTAGGCTTTTCCCTCGATCTGACCAATATCCAGAATGAGATGTCCAACTGCCTGACCGTATGGCAGAAGTACAAATACGACTTGTTAACCGGCGCTTCCGACCCGGAGACAGCGGTTCCGGCCGTGATCCAGGAATTAAAGGCCGCAGGGTTTGATACGGTCATCCAGGAGGCGCAGAAGCAGATCAACGAGTTTTACAACTGATAAGTAAATACAGAACAAAATAAAGAACAAAATATAGAACAGACCGGATGCGGCTAAAGGCATCTGCTTGTGAATCAAAGAAAACGACTGTATAATTAATAATCGGCAGAAAAGACAACGAACGGACAGAGGGAAAAGCTTATGAAAAAGACAGCAGGTTCATTCTTGAAAATCAGTGTATACAGAAGGCGTTTTACAGGCACGGTCTGTTCTATTATTTTTATATCCCTGTTTTGCCTGATTTTCGCACTCTGCTTTTTTACAAACATATGGGCGGATAACCGGTGGCAGGAGGTACAAGCCAGTTTTATGACCCTGGAGCAGCAGAAAAGAGACAGGTCGGAACAGTTAGAAAATTATGTAAATGGCATTTATGCAAAGCCGAGTCTGATGGAGGACACGAAGACTCTGTTTGAGAGCACCAGCGAGCAGGATTATACGAGACTCAGAGAGGAGAACAGCGCGCGTTCCAACACGCAGATCGCCTGGCTGCCCGGTGACATGCGGAAGCTGTTTGTCAACAGCCAGCTGAAGGTAAACGCGGTTACGATCCGGTCGCCGGAGGGAATAAAAATCATATGGCTGGATAACCTCTCCGGGAATATGAGGGTAACGTATGGATTGAGAGGGGAATGGCAGCTGATCGACAGGACGGACAGGGATACGGTGTTGGAATCCTTTGAAGTGAGGAGTCCGGATTCCGTCATGAAAAGTCTCGGAACACTGACATTTTACGGCTCATCAAAGGATATTTACAAGGGAAGCAGCCAGGCGTATGACTGGGCCCTGATTAAGGGGAAAATGATATCCTATGAAAATGTAAAGGGAGAACGGGAACGGGAGTGGATTCTGACGGCTTCCGAAAAGGAGGCGTTTCAGGGCTGGTTTCTATGGAAAGGAAGGCTTCCGGTTTTCTATTTTGAATTCGTCAACTCATCCGGGGACAGTGAGTACATATCGGCAGTGGACATCGTCTCTCTCTGGCGGGCGAACGGCGCGGGAGCCGCGACGTTGGCCGTGACCGTCCTTGTGCTGGCCGCCGGTGCTGTCGTGGTTGCCTTTTTCAATCTGCAGGGCGAGGCCCGGTTTCTCTCCCATATCATGGATATGCTCAAAACCATGGAACACGGTTCTTTTGTAGAGGTGGGAACCATGGTCATGAAGCGGGGCGGCCACTACAATGAATACACGCTGATTGCCGACGCATTGTCGGAGGTGAGCGTCAAACTGGACGGATATATCCGCAAGGAGTATTTACTGAAGCTGAAGCAGCAGGAGACGGCGATGAGAGCGCTGCGCCATCAGATTAATCCGCATTTCCTATATAATACACTGGAAAGCATAAGGGCCAGAGCGCTGGTACTAAAGGACAGGGAGACGGCGGAGGCCATCGAGGGTCTGGGAAGGCTTTACCGGACTCTGATCCGCTGTCCGGAGGTGATTTCTCTGCGAAAGGAAGTGGAGGTCCTGGAGATGTATTTAAAGCTCATGTCCCTCCGTTTCGCGGATACCTTTGTGTACCGGGTGGATATTGAGGAGGAGGCTAAGGACGTGGATACCATCGCCTTCTGGCTTCAGCCACTGGCGGAAAATTTCTTCAACCACGGTATGGACCAGGAGAGCGAATTTAATCTGTTGATGCTGGAGGCGGTTAAGAAAGAGGATGGAATCCTGGTTACCATGTCGGATAACGGCCGGGGGATTTTGGAGGACCGCCTTTTGGAGATCAGGAAGAATATGGTGGAAGGCGGGGACGACCCCGGGGCGGATATCGGGCTGCGCAACGTCTATATGAGGCTCAGCTATTTCTATGGGGAAGCGTTCTCGATGAATATTGAAAATCAGGCGGCAGGCGGATTGAAAATCGATATTTTCCTTCCGGCGCTGCCGGGAAAGGAGTAGGCCGCATGTATACGGTTCTGATTGTAGACGATGAGCCCAATGTCCTGGAGGGCGTAAAGCGCCTTCTGGACTGGGAGAAATTAGGCGTGGGGCGGATCTGGACTGCAAAAACATCTCTGGAGGTCATGTCACACATCATTGACTGGAATCCGGATATTTGTCTGGTAGATGTCAGAATCGGCAATGACATGGGATATGAGCTGATCGAGTGCTTAAGCGGCCTTGGCATTCATTCGAATTACATCATGATGAGCGGATACGATGACTTTCACTATGTGAGGGAGGCCCTCCGCTGCGGAGCGCTGGACTACTTACTGAAGCCGGTGGGAGCAGAGGAGCTGGAAGCGTGTATCCGCAAGGTCATCATGGAACAACTTCACGGTACGCTGCCGGAAGCGGAGCAGAAGAACGGTGATCCCATCCTGAAGATAGAATATGAGGCCATGTCGCCTCTGATCCATAAGATTGTCCTGATGGTGGCGGCTGAGTACGGCGGCCATATCTCGCTGAAGATCATAGCCGATAAGTTTCGCATGAATTCCACGTATCTGGGACAGATATTCATCAAGGAAACGGGAATGAAATTTTCGGAATACCTGATGTGCTACCGGCTCTGTATGGCCAGAGAGCAGATCGTGAACAGCGATGAGAAGATCGCGGTGATCGCGGCCTCTGTAGGCTACACGAATATGAATTATTTTTACCAGCAATTCAACCAATATTACCATACCACCCCGTCCGAGATGAGAATACGGGGCTCAGAAAGGAATTGACATATGATTTTTGCAAGGGAGAGGGCGGAGGTAATCGCCAATAAGCTAAAAAAATTAATGGTTGTCCAGAAATTCCAGCTGGATGACTGGAAGGTGAAGGAAGGCTTCTTTTTACGGCCGGAGGAGGCCGACCTGGCGGAGGAAGACTGGGAACCATTTGACAGCCGCCTGATGCACTGGTACGGGCCGGACCGCCATTACTGGTTCCGAACCGTATTTACAATACCGGAAGAGTATGATGGGAAGGGCTTATGGCTTCGCATCCGTACCCAGATTGAGGAGTGGGATGACGCCAAGAATCCGCAGTTTCTCGTGTTCCTGAACGGAGAAGTGGTACAGGGCGCTGATATGAACCACAGGGAGGTCCTGCTTTCTGAGGCGGCGACGGCGGGAGAGACCGTGACGGTTGATTTGCAGGCGTATTCAGGCACCCTTCATCCGGAATTTCGTCTGATGGCGGATGTGGAGGAAGTGTCGCAACCGGTTAAGGACCTTTATTATGATATCCAGGTGCCGTTATGGGCCATGGACCGGATGGATCAGGAGGGAAAGACGGCTATTGATATCCTGACTGTGTTAAATGACACGATCAGCCTTCTGGACTTACGGGATGTCCACTCCGACGATTTCTACCGCTCGGTGGAGGCGGCGCGGGCCTATATCGCAAAGGCGCTGTATGAGGACCTGGCGGGCGACGATACGGTGATTGCCACCTGCATAGGGCATACCCACATCGACGTGGCGTGGTGGTGGACGGTTGCCCAGTCCCGGGAGAAGGCGGCCCGCAGCTTCGCCACGGTATTGGAGCTGATGGACGAATATCCCGAATACCGGTTTATGTCGAGCCAGCCGGTCCTCTATACGTTTGTGAAGGAACGGTACCCGGAGCTTTATGAGGAGATTAAGAGAAGGGCAGCAGAAGGCCGCTGGGAGCCGGAGGGCGGCATGTGGCTGGAGGCCGACTGTAACTTAACCAGCGGAGAGAGTCTGGTGCGCCAGTTTTTATATGGCAAACGGTTCTTTCAAGAGGAATTCGGCGTGGACAGCCGGGTGCTGTGGCTTCCGGACGTATTCGGTTATTCCGGCGCCCTGCCCCAGATCATGAAGAAATGCGGGATCGACTATTTTATGACGACGAAGCTTTCCTGGAACCAGTTTAACAAGGTGCCGGACGACACGCTTCTGTGGGAAGGAATCGACGGAACGAAGGTTTTAACCCATCTCATCTCGACATTGGGAGTAGGGCAGAGCGTGGATCGCTTCTTTACCACCTATAACGGTATCCTGCATCCGGACGCGATCATGGGCGGCTGGCAGCGCTATCAGAATAAGGAGATGAACCATGACATTCTGGTGGCCTTCGGCTACGGCGACGGAGGCGGCGGCCCAACCAGGGAGATGCTGGAGACGGGCAGGAGGATGGAAAAGGGTATCCGCGGCATACCGAAGGTGCGCCAGGAGAGTTCCCTCACTTACTTTACAGAGCTTTCCGAGCGGGTGAAGGACAGCAGGCGGCTCCACACGTGGACCGGAGAATTTTATTTTGAGTACCACAGGGGAACGTATACGTCC
>NZ_JBKVCZ010000019.1:0-73497 GCF_046966825.1 Hungatella sp.
TGCAAAAGCGAATCCGGAACAAACCCTGCCGGTTAACTCACGATTTAAATCACGAAAATGCACCGGCAAAATTTTCAAACGCCAGAACATATGATATCCGCTGTCACCCTGGATACAGTTTTTCTTAGTTTTTATTAACGCCCTCTATAACCGGTCATACCCGACGCTGTCGGCATCCACCCCAAGCTTTTTAATCTCATGATCCAGGTGGCGCTTATATGCTTCCACGAACCGGAGCATCCCATCGAGTTGTTCCTCAGTCACCTGATCGAACACCACTTTATCCCGATCCTCGAACTCCTGATGCAGTTCCTCATGAATCTCAAAGACCTGTTCGCCCTGTTTTGTAAGTCTAAAGTAGATTTCCTTCCGGTTCTCCGGTTTCTGGTAGCTCTCAACGACTCCCTTTTCCATAAGTTTCTTTGTAATTTTGCTGATTGCACTTCTGGTCATATAGAAAGCCTCAGCAAGCTTTGTCACATTAGAGTCCGTATTTTTCCCAATATATTCGATGCAGTGCACTTCCGAAGGCTTATACCCCTTCAGCAGTCTTTTCATCTTATACTCATCCAGAAAAATCCTCTTATTAAACAAATCCCAGAACCCGCCAAAAACCTGTTCTTCCTTACTCATGCCCCAGCCTCCCATTTTCCACGTGCTGCTTTATATAAAATACTTTATCAAATCTTCTATATCCCACTGCCCCTATCCTTTACTTCCCACCGCCTCCGCATTTTTTCCAGCGCAGCCGGTGCCAGCGGACCTTTCACAGCCTGGCCGCCTTCTCTTTTCCCCAACTGCCTGCGCAAAGTCCGCGTCCCCCCGTCCAGCCCTAATTCTGACTAATTACCGGCACAAACACCCGGTTACTCACCGGGTCCATTTTCCCCAGCTCTGCTTCCACGTTTTTTACCGCTTCCTCGCAGAACTGATCCTGGCTGCACACCAGCACCTTGCCGCGTTTATCCGGCTTCTCATACGTTCCATCCGGTTTCAGTATATGAGCCTTCACATTGTCCTCCAGCTGAACCTTTAAGACATGCATAACCTGTTCCTTTAAGGATTCCTCCTCCACAGGGAACATGATCTCCACACGCTTATCCAGGTTTCTCGGCATCCAGTCGGCGCTGCCCATATAGATCTCCGGACTTCCGTCATTTTCAAAATAGAAGACACGGGCGTGTTCCAGGAAATTACCGACAATGGAGTGTACCTCGATGTTCTCGCTCAAATTAGGAATGCCGGCCTTTAAGCAGCAGATTCCGCGGATCACCATCTCAATTTTTACGCCAGCACAGGAGGCCTCGTATAGCGCGGCCGCAATCTCCTTGTCGCAGAGAGAGTTCATCTTTGCCATAATATGTGCCGGTTTCTTCTTTAAGGCGTTCTGCGTTTCACGGCGAATCATCTTTAAGAACCGGTTTCTCAGCCAGATAGGCGCTACCACCAGTTTATTCCAGTGCAGCGGCTCGGAGTAACCGGACAGCATGTTAAAGACCGCCGTGGCGTCCTCGCCGATCTGCGGGTTGCACGTCATGAGCCCAAGGTCCGTATAGAGCTTTGCTGTGGAATCGTTGTAGTTGCCGGTTCCCAGATGCACATAGCGGCGGATTCCGTCTTCCTCCCGGCGCACCACCAGGGTGATCTTGCTGTGGGTCTTTAAACCCACCAGTCCGTATATAACGTGACAGCCCGCTTTCTCCAGCTTCTTTGCCCAGTTAATATTATTCTCCTCATCGAAACGGGCCTTTAGCTCCACCAGAACGGAGACCTGTTTCCCGTTGTCGGCCGCTTCAGCGAGGGCCGCGATAATCGGGGAATTGCCGCTGACGCGGTAGAGGGTCTGCTTGATGGCGAGCACATCCGGATCCTTAGCCGCGCTCTTTACGAAGTTTACCACCGGACCGAAGGTCTCGTATGGATGGTGCAGCAGAATGTCGCCCTTTCGGATATTCGTAAATATGTCATCCTCGTTCATCAGAGCCGGAACCCGCTGCGGAACGTACTTCGGAGCCTTTAAATGCTCGAAGCCCTCAAGTCCGTACATCTTCATCAGGAACGTCAGATCGAGCGGCCCTCCGATCTCATAGATGTCGCCCGAGCTGATGGAAAGCTCTCTCTTTAATATCTTCAGCAGGCTCTTGTCCATCTTCTCGTCGATTTCCAGACGGATGGCCTCGCCCCACTGGCGCTTCTTTAACTGCTTCTGGATCTCCTCCAGTAAATCAACCGCCTCTTCCTCGTCGATGGTCAAATCCGCGTTCCTCATGATACGGAAGGGACTGTAGGCGACCACATTATAGTTTAAGAACATGGAACCGATGTTGCGTTCGATGATCTCCTCCAGAAGGATCACGGAACGGCCGGATTTCCTGTCGGCTGGGATCTCCACGATTCTCGGCAGTACGCTGGGTACCTGAACCATGGCGAACTCTAAGTCCTCTTCTCCGCTCTTCTTCTGAAGAAGCGCCGCGATGTTTAACGTCTTGTTCCGGATTAACGGAAACGGGCGGGACGAGTCCACAGCCATCGGGGTCAGAACGGGATATACATTTTCCCGGAAATACTCATCTACGTAGGCGCCCTGTTCCGCGTTTAAGTCCGCATGGGTCGTGACCACACACAGGCCATTCTGCTTTAACGCAGGGAGTATTGAGCGGTTGTAGGTGGAATACTGCATGGCTACCATCTCGTGCGTCTTTACGCCGATCTTTTCCAGCTGCTCTGAGGGCTTTAAACCGGCGATATCCGGCTTCGTATATTTTGCGTGGACCATGTCCTTTAAGGAGGCGACACGGACCATGAAAAATTCGTCCAGATTTGACGAGGTAATGCTTAAGAATTTCAGCCGTTCAAACAGGGGCAGGTTCTTATCTCTGGCCTCACTCAGCACACGGTAGTTAAATTCCAGCCAGCTCAGTTCACGGTTTACATAATTATCAGGATTGTAGAATCTTTCATCAATATCTGCCATCAGGACAACCTCCTCTTCTGTTTTAATACAGGCCGGATTCCGAAAATTTCCTCGAAGAAATCCGCTTTCTGGGCAAATGCCACCGCCTCCAGGGTAATATCCCCTCCATAGGTCGTGGTCACCAGCAGCTGGCCTTCCTTAACACTCAGACGGCAATCGTGAAGCTTCTGCTTATGGCTCCGGTCCATGGCATTGGCCAGCCGCAGAATCGCCGTCAGCTTGGCGATCAGTATGGTCACGTCGTTATGGGTCAGCTCACCTTTTGTATCGCGAAACAGGTCTTCATTAAATATGACCTCATTGTAATCGAAATCAATGCTGTTATAGCGCACCACATTGGCGATGATCTCACGCTCCATATGGGATAAACCGATGATCTCCGTCGACATGATGATATTATACCCCGACTCTCCCGTGTACTTCATTCCGATGAATTTTCCGCAGGAGTGGATGATGGCGGAGATTTGCAGCAGGAGACGCTCTCTCTTTCCCATGCCGTGGTACCGCTTCATGCTGTCAAATATATCGAGAACGTGTTTTTCCATGTCCGCCGTGTGGGAAGCGTGACATTTGTAGCGCTTCGCCATGTTGCGGGACGCCGCAAGGATATCCTCGGTGAAATCGTGGGTGAATTTTACCGCCCTGGTCTCCTCCGCATATTCCGCGGCAATGCCGTCGCAGAGACGGATTCCGGGTATCCAGAACATCTCGGCCCCGGTCAGCTCTAAGACTCTCCGGTAAATAATGGCCGCCGGCATTAAGAGGGCCGCGTACTCGCTGTTCACCCCGAAACGCTCTTCGATCTGATAGAGGGGCATATCCACCAGCTTCTCATAGAATGCCTTGAAATCCTCTGCGGTCACCCGGTCTACAGGCTTCCCCGTTCCGCTTCCTCTGGATAAATAGAGGATACATTCCCCGATGCCGATTAAATTCTTGATCTCACGGTCCTTTAAATACATCTTTTTAAACGTCACAAGCTCATTATCTACCAGTTCCTCGATAAGAGTATTCTCCATCCGGATGTCGGCCTGGATATTGGACATCATCTCCCGTATCCTTAAGACGCCCAGGAGAAGGTTCTGGGTGGAGATCAGCGCGTCCTTATCGAACAGGGATATCTGCATGCTGCCGAAGCCCACGTCCACAATGGCTGTGCCTTTCTGAATTGTCTTGTTAAATTCCGCGTCCTTGGAGGCAATGGCCTTATAGCTGATAAACCGCTGTTCCGAGTTGCTGATGATCTGTACTTCAATCCCTGTCCGAACCCGGATCTGATCCAGCACGATCTGGTTGTTGCGGGCCTCACGCATGGCGCTGGTGGCATAGGCGCGGTACTCTGAAATCTTGTAGGCCTCCATAATCTCCGCAAACTGCTGTAAGACGCCGCACATCTCCTCCACCAGTTCATAGCTGATCTTTCCATTATTGTAGGTATCTTTTCCAAGGGCGATGACGTGGCGCACATGGTCTACCCGGCGGATTCCGTATTTGGGCGAAACCTCATAGATACCGAGTTCCAGTTCAAATGAACCCACGTCGATGGCTGCGAATAGTTTAATTGCCATACTTGTCCTCCTTACCGCCCGGTACGGGCAACATCCTTTCCATTATACTCTCCTTTTGTCAGGACATGTGTCAAATTTGCGTAAAATCTTCCCGGGTGCCCATCAGGTGTGTGATGAACTGGCTGGCCGTCCTTCCGGACAGTCCTCCGTGGCTTAGCTCCCATTTGTTGGCCTCCGCGTAGAGCTCCTCCAAAGGCATATTTACATGATACCGCTCCGCCAGCTCCCTTACAATGTTCTGGAACTGCTTCTTATCCGGAGAGCCGAAGTATATGGTCACGCCGAACCTGGCTACCAGTGACAGCTTCTCCTGTACGGTGTCGTTATTATGTAATTCATCATCCAGCTCCCTCTTATCACTGAACTTCTCACGGATCAGATGGCGCCGGTTGGAGGTCGCATAAATCAGCACATTCCCAGGCTTCTTTCCGAGACCGCCTTCGATGATGGCCTTTAAATACTTGTATTCCAGCTCGGAATCCTCAAAAGACAAATCATCCATGTAGATGATGAACTTGTAGTTCCTGTCCTTCACCTGCTCCTGCACCTCGGACAGGCTCTTGAACTGGTGCTTGTATACCTCGATGATGCGCAGCCCCTGCTCGTAGTACTCATTTAAAATAGCCTTGATACTGGAGGATTTCCCCGTTCCGCTGTCACCGAACAGAAGCACATTGTTGGCCGCTCTTCCCTGGATAAATGCCTCCGTATTCTCGATCAGCTTCTTCTTCTGAAGCTCGTAGCCGATGATATCGTCCAGATAAATGTGCTCCACATTGGTGATGGGATTAATATGGACCTCGTGATCGATCTCCTCGATTCGAAACGCCTTGTTAAGCCCAAACTTGCCGACGCCGAACCGGCGGTAAAACTCTGTCACGGCTTTTCCGAAGGCGGCTACATCCTCAGACCGCTCCAGCTCCACCGCCAGCGCCACGATCTGGTCCCGGATTCTCTTGTTGAACACGCGGCTGTTGCCATTGGCCGCATGGTAGTCTGAGAGTGCGGACCAGACACCGCCGCCCGTCGGACCAGCCCCGCCGTCCAGTGTGCGGATATCGTAATCAAACAGCTCCTTGATCACGTTGAAATCATGGGCGGCCAGTTCATTCAGAGAGCCTTCGATATGGCCCACAATTTCACATGAAGTACTGTATACATTTTCGTTGTTTGCAAGGCAGAATGCTAAAAAACAATGCCAGAGATTCCCCTCAAAGCCGTAATTCACCGCCATGTCGATCAATTGGCTGGCACAGGCATAGGAATCCGGCATTGTTCCCGGCTTGTCGTCCGGCCCGACGGCCAGAAGTGTGGAAACGTGATCAAACAGTTCCCGGTGCTGCAGATTTCGGTAGATAATGAGTTCCTGCGATTTCATAAGTTCCTCCCTATTTTTTCGAAATGGCCAGGCAGCCTACAGCCGCCTGACCGTTCTTCGTCCCTTAATAATTGCCTAAAATTCTCATGTTAGACGCTTCTTCTTCAATTCCCTTTAACGCATTCTGAATCTGCGCATCACCCAGGTTTCCCTCGATATCGACGAAGAACCGGTATTCCCAGTTTCTTCCGGCAATGGGCCTGGATTCGATCATGCGCATGTTCACATGATTATAGATAAAATTGCTCAGCATATTGTACAGGGAACCGCTCGTGTGGGGGAGTTCGAAGCTGATGCTCACCTTCGACGCATCCTCCCGGTATATGGGATCCCTGGACAGGATGATGAACCGGGTCGTATTATCTTTGTTATGATTGATGGATGGCTCCAGCACCTTTAAGCCGTACAGCTTTCCGGCTGTCTCGCTGGCCACCGCCGCCTGATTCTTCTTCCCGTCATTTAAGACTTTCTTTGCAGACGCCGCGGTGTTCTCCACACTGTACTGCGCCCAGTCCCGATGGGAGTTTAAGTATCGGGAGGACTGCATCAGCGCCTGGGGATGGGAAAATACGGTGGTAATATCCGAAAGCTCCGCCTCCGGAAGTCCCAGAAGCGCATGGTTGACCGGGATGAAATTCTCCGCCACAATGTAATTATGGTATTTGATCAGCAGGTCGTAATTATCGCTGACCGCCCCCGCCGAGGAATTCTCGATGGGCAGGACCGCGTAATCGGCCCGGCCGGCCTCGACCTCCTTCATGGCGTCTTCCCAGAACTGCACGTGATAAGCGTCCACATCACTGCCAAAATACTGCAGTGTGGCTTCATGGCTGTATGCACCTTCCACTCCCTGGTACACTACACGGATTCCCTTCAGGGGAAGCTCCTTCACGGCCTTGAAATCCATCCTGGCTGTCAGTCCGTGTTCCGCCATCAGCTTATACTGATACCGGCGGCTGATCGTCATCATCTGGCTGAACAGTTCTTCCACGGCCTGCTTCTGAAAGCTGTCGTCTGTCATGGCCTTCACGGATTCCAGCTTCTGTCTCTCCCGCTCTCCGTCGTAGACCGGTCTGCCGTTTTCAATCTTATATTCCGCCACATCGCCGCATAGACGCATGCGCTCCTCGAACAGGTTCACAATCTCCCTGTCGACCTGATCCAGTTGTTTTCTGATTTCCTGTAAATCGAATGTACTCATAAATTCTGTCCTTCTGCCAGCTGAAGCCTAAGCATGGCCTTTATCTGTTCTTCCGTGTAAGCTCCCGGGAACTTCTTCACTTCCGGAGGCAGTTCCTTTGTGTGGAACGGCTCCCCAAAGGTGATGGTCACATGGGATGGTTTGATCTTCGGAAAATGCTGTTCAAAGACTTCTGCGGTCCCTGTCAGAGCCACTGGCACCACATAGCAGCCGCTCTTTTCCGCAATCTTTAAGCTTCCCTCTTTGAATGTCAGCATATCCAGCGGGTCATCGTTCTTATTTCTCGTTCCCTCCGGGAAAATCCATACGGAGACGCCGCGTTTCACCTGTTCGATTCCTGCAAGGATGGTCTTTAAGCCTTCCTTTAAATTCACGCGGTCGAGAAAGAGGCAGTTGACCAGCTTCATCCAGGATGAAAGAAGCGGAATCTTCTCCATCTCCTTCTTGGCTACAAAACCGGTCAGAGACGGAACCGTCACATATCCCACCAGGATATCGAAATAGCTGCGGTGGTTCCCCACGTAAAGTACCGCCTGGTCAGTCGGGACATTCTCTCTTCCCTTTACCGTGATCTTCACTCCCGCCATCCAGAGGATCAGCCGGAATACACACTGGATCACGGCCAGGCTCTGTACATCACGCAGGCGGCGGTTTTTCTTACCAATCAGAAATTCCACCAGCATCAGCGGAATACTTAAAATTAAAAACAGAATGACAGTTGCTGCTACAAATATAAAACGTATCATTGGTCTTCCCCTCCATTTTTACTATTATATAAAATGAAGAGTGTAATTACAAGACTTACCCGCCTTTCTTTTTCGTAATTTGCTCAAATAAAAGCCCTGTGGCGAACCACAGCGGAGCAAAATCGAGCCGTATGAGGCCGTCGATATTCGTACTCCGTCCCGTGTAGTCCCAGGGACACATTCCCCGTGACCGAAGCCACGCTCCTGAGGCGTATTCCGCCACAAAAATCAGGACCATATAAAGCATACCGTGGCGGACCGCCAGATCCGACTTTTTTACGCTCAGTGATTTCCCCGGATTGAGCCAGTCGTCGATCCATTTGCCGATCGGTCCCAGAAGCGCTCCGCATCCGTAGATGGGGAACATCAAAAGGGACGTCCTTCCCATCAGCCTCCAGTCGTGCCTCATGATTGATTCCGCTGACGTAAACAGGACCTCCAGGCACCAGCCTGTGATTCCGCATTTGCAAAAATTGACCGGGAGCTGTTTCAGCTGCAGCGCCGTGCTGCTGATTGTAAATTTTTTGAATGTTGTTGTGTTTAATGTTGTCGTCTTCATAAGTACCAGTATGTACCCAAAGCGGTAATTTTATGAACAAAAAAAGGGGGCAAATGCATTTCCTGCATTTTTCCCCTTTTGATCGTGGATCGACCGGTATCCGGACAGTCTCCGCTATAAACAGCGGATCTCATAGAAGCGGCGACAACAGTCTGCTGCACTGCTCCTTCACCCGGATCCACAAGTCTCTCGACGCATAGCCCTCTCTGGTTATCTCTTTGCAAAGCTTTAAATCCTCAATAAAGATATTTTCCAGTTCTTTCGTGGTCTCCTCATCGTAAATGACGGCATTGACCTCAAAATTCAGCTCAAAGCTTCTGATGTCCATGTTTGCCGTGCCATAGGAGCAGACGCGCCCGTCTGTCATCACGCCCTTGGCATGGAGGAAGCCGTTCTCATACGTATAGCACCTGGCTCCCGCTGACAGAAGATCGCCCACATAGGAGTAGGTCGCCCAGTATACAAACGGATGATCCGGCTTGCACGGGATCATCAGGCGGACGTCCACTCCTGACCTGGCGGCAATAGAAAGCGCAGATAAGACGGCATCATCCGGAACAAAATACGGCGTCTGGATATAGATATGGTCGCGCGCCTTTGCGAACAACCGGATATAATTGTCCCGGATCTGCCTGCTGACAGCGTCCGGACCGCTGGCAATGATCTGAATACCCAGCGGATGAATACCTGGATCCACCTGATCCAGACGGAATAAATCAGCTCCGGTCTCAAAATACCTCATATCCTTAAACAGGTTTTCTCCTGCCGCGTAATTCCAGTCCAGCGCGAAACGGATCTGAAGACTCAGCACAGAACCGCCCGTCAGCTTTAAGTGCGTATCCCTCCAATAGCCGAACTTGGGGTCTCTGGAAATGTACTCGCGCCCGATGTTAAATCCGCCCACGTAGCCGACCTTGTTGTCAATAACCACGATTTTCCGGTGGTTGCGGTAATTCATTCGAAGCTGAAGCCGTCCCAGGATGGGCGGAAAGAAAATCCCTACCTTCACACCGCACTGCTTCAGTTCCTCCCATTTCTTCTTCGGCATGAAACGGCCGCCCATACCGTCACAGAGAATACGGACCTCCACTCCGGCTCTGGCCCGTTCGGCCAGAATCGGGCTGATGGAATCGAACAGCTCATCGTCCTTGATGATATAGTACTGAAGGTGGATAAAACGGTCGGCTTTTCTCAGTTCCTTGCGCAGATCCGTATATTTTGCCTCGCCATCCGTAAAAATACGGACAGTATTGTCGATGGTCAAAACCGCTCCTGAGGTCTCTAAATTGTACAGCACCAAATCCTCATAGTCACGGGTCAGATGGGACTCCAGGCTGGTATCGTGCGTCTTTAAAAACTCCTCCTGGCCCCGCACGGTAAAATAGACGCGGTCCTCCACTTCCTTGACGCGGAACATCTTGCTTTTCCCCATGTCCTGACCCAGAAGGAGGTAAAACACGAAGCCAAAAATCGGTATGAAATACAGGACCATCAGCCAGGTCCAGACGGATTTCGGATCACGCCTTTGGAAAAATACGATTATGATTGAAAAAATCAGATTGATGTAAATTAAATGCTCCATGATCCATGACCAGACGGCTGTGACCGCCATCCATGCTGTCTCCATATGAAGTCCTCCTTTTTCCCCTTCCTTATTCTTCCTCAGTCTTCCCCGAAATAATCCATATCAATCGTATAGATCAGACGTTCCATCTCCTCAAATGTCGTAATTCCAGCCAGAACCATTTTCACCGCCTCTTCTTTCAGAGTCGTCATCCCATGGCTGCGAATTGCGTACGCTTTCAACTCGTCTTCTTTTCTGCCCTCTGAGATCATGCGCTTCATCTCCGCATCCACGCTTAAAATCTCATGGATGGCAATGCGGCCCTTGTATCCTGTTTCATTGCAGAGATAACAGCCCTTTCCCCGGCGCAGACGTACGTGTTCACCAGGAGCCGCAGGCTTTCCGTACAGAATCTTCAGTTCTTCGGGACGCGCCTCATACTCTTCCTGACAGTAGGGACAAACCTTTCTCATAAGTCTCTGGGATACGATTCCGGCTATGGAGGCCGCGGCCAGATACGCGGGAATTCCCATATCCATCAGCCTCGTAACCGATGATGCGGCATCATTGGTATGAAGTGTGGAAAATACCAGATGACCTGTGATAGCGGCGCGTGCTGAAATCTCAGCAGTCTCCGGGTCTCTTGTCTCTCCGATCATGATGATATCGGGATCCTGACGAAGAATGGAGCGCAGTCCTGTCTGGAAGTTCAGCCCCGCTCTGTCATTAACCTGTATCTGATTGATCTTCGGCAGATTGCGTTCCACCGGATCCTCTATTGTAACAATATTCACAAGGCGGCTGCTTAAATACTGAAGAACCGAATATAATGTCGTTGTCTTACCGCTTCCGGTCGGTCCGGTAAAGTAAATGATCCCGTGCGGGATACGCAGAAGCTGTTTCATCTTCCGGTAGTTATCACCGGACATGCCAAATGCGGCGCTGCGGTCAATCGGCGTATTCGTCGTCAGGAACCGAAGCACACCCTTTTCGCCGTAAATAGTAGGTACGAAGGATACTCTCACGTTCATCTCCCTGCCATCCAGTGTGATTTTGAAGTGACCGTCCTGCGATTTCCGTTTCTCGGCAATATCCATTTTCGCCAGAATCTTGGTGCGCGCCACAATCCCCTGATGAATGGCAGGAGAAAGCGTCATGTATGGAATCAGCATTCCGTCGCGCCTCATTCGGACAACCGTCTCATTTTCGTAGGGCTCGATATGAATATCACTGGCGTTTGTATTGTAGCCCTTTAAAAGCAGGCTGTTTAACAGACGGACGATCGGCGCCTGATCCTCATCGGAGCTTACCATCAGGTTTTCCGCAAAGGTTCTGGAAAATACGGCGTGTTCGCTGGCCAGTCTCGCCGCCGCTCTGGCATCAATCCCTGAGTAATTCAGCTCAATCGCGTGGCGGATCTGCGTCCGTTCCGCCAGAATCAGCAGGATTCTCATATTGGTCACCAGACGGATATCCTCCAGCGCATATAAATCCAGAGGATCCGCCGTCGCCACGGTTAAACAGCTTCCTTCCATGGAAACTGCCATAATATTATATTTTATGGCCAGCTGTTTCGGAATTTTCTCCACTGCCCGCTCATCGATATGAAAAAATTCCAGATCAATGACTTCGAGTCCCATACTGCGTCCCAGCACTTCCATAAGCTCCCGGTCCGTTACATACCCAAGATCCGTCAGAACTTCGGCCAGACGCCGGTCATTTGTCTCCGCTTTCAATTGCTTCAGACCTTCATTCAGTTGTTCCTTCGTGATGGCGCCCTGTTCTACCAGCACTTCTCCAATGTGTATTCCCTTCATTTCTCCAACCTCAAACTTCCAACCTCGAACTGTATTTTCAATCAATTCCCATGACGCAGACTCATTGCCTGCTTAAATATCCCAGATCTGTGTAGTAAATATAGAGGGTATTTCCGGCTGTGCCGGCTCCGCCTTCCAGATCACGGCGGATTATATCTTTGCCGTTCAGCTCTAAATTAACTAATTTTACCACAGAGTCTGCGGAATATAAAGCCGTATTCGTCTGGTTCTTCCACGTAATCCGGTACTTTAAAACCGGGGCATTTGCCTCTGGCGATGCAGGCAGAATCTCGAAGAAGACCTTTCTCTTCCGGTAAAATTCCTCTTCGCATATCGCTTCTCCGTCGCAGTAGATCCGGCCATCCCTTGAAAACAGGATTTCATGGCCGTATTCATCACCGGTCAATTCTTCTCTGCTGATCACCAGACTCTCCGCACAGGAAATCCTGTCCTCCAGATAATCGACAATCACTTGAGTCGTTCTCCTTAAGTCGTCGGCGGAGGCGCTCGTTTCAAACATGTTTCCCGTGTAGGTATACATCCGGATCAGGAAGCTCATGAGAATAAATGCGATTGCCAGGGACGCGATCAATTCCGTCAGCGTCATTCCCCGGTCGCCGCACAGACAGCCATTCCATTTTCCACTCACGCTGCACCTCACTCCCTGGATTTCGGCACCGGCCCTACCACCTTCAGGGTGACAGGCGAGGTCTCACCCTTACCGGTCCATGACATCCCATATTCCTTGATCACTGCATCCATGGAGATTGTATGATTGTTTATTTTGAATCTGAGTTTTATCTCTTTCGTTCTGAGCGGCTCCTTTTCCAGTTCCACGCATTCCAGCGCAGTCATATACTGTTTTCTCATCACGGTTCCCCTGCCCAGGGAAGAATGCGCCATTCCCAGGCATTTCAAGAATATCGTGACCGCAATCAATAGAATGGTCCATGCTGCCAGAGACTCGATCAGAGTAAAGCCGTCGTTTGATTTGCAGGGGTTTTCTGTATTATTGTGTCTTGCCATGTTACTGTGTTTATCCATATTACTGCGCCTTGCCGTTTTACCACATTTCACGATTTGCCTCCCATTCGCGGTTATTCCACTTATGCCATCCCGTTAATTTATAAGCTGTGGTTCTCCCCGTTCATACCCGAGGACGATCCATGGCTCTTCCTCCGATTCCGGATCGTTCTGGAGATAAACTGTCATGATCTCGGTGCTGCTGCCTTTCTTCGCAGCAGCGGTCAACATAAGACAGTTCTCTTCCGGCATGTAGTATCCGGTCATCGTACAACTTCCCATGGTGGCATCTAATTGGAACTTGATGGCGGAGATGGGAATCATGCTGATGATGTCTGAATCGTTGCCGCTGTCTTTTAGAGTCGGCTGGGGAGAAGTGGTGCCTGCTTCTGTGTTGATTTTGGAATCTGATTTATTGGCCGAATCCGTGTTGGATTGCGCGTTTAGTTCTGCTTTTGGTTCTGTGCCAAATGCTCCATTTGATTCGTTTCCAGGCTCTGCTCTGAATTCTCCATCTGGTTCATCTTCCAGTTCCGCGCCTGACTCCTCATTTGGTTCGTCTCCCAGTTCCGCATCTGATCCGCCACCCATAAATTCCGAAATTTCGTCTAAAATGGCAGCTCGCAGCTCTCCTGAACCGTTGCCTGTAAAGTCTGCAGCCGCAGTCTGTACGATGGAACGTGCCGTTAAATACGCCTGCCTGTCATTGTACTCCCTAAGACTCTGCCGATAATACGCTGAAGTGGCAAACAGAATCGCGGTCACCAGAATCATCAGTATCATGACCATAACTACGACCCAGCCGAGTACGTACCCTTCTTCCCCGTTTTTGCGCCCTGCCATTTAACCACCTCATTTCAGTTTTCTGTCTTTCAGGGCTCACTGATGATTTTCATATCGCTGTATTCACCACTGCTTTTTACTCCCTCACTGCTTTTCACTTCCTCACTGCTTTTCAACTCCAGCATCAAGCAAGTCACCGTCATAGACAGCGTTTCACCATTGACGTTGCCATCCGTCATTTCTTCCGTTCCATCGGCCTTATCCTCTATGCTGTTTCTGGAATATGAAGTCACAGAGATCCAGTCTCTGTCGTATGCCCAGTCCAGCAGCCGGTATAAATCTTCCATTGTTCCTGATGCTTCTACATGGACAGTCGCCTTATGGATGTTATATCCTGTTTCCGCCGCCTCCTTTGTCTCCAAAACCGAAACATCTAAAACCTCAATGGTCTCGGGTACAATTTCAAAGGAGGTCAGATACTCTGCAAGTTCCGGAATCAGCATGGAATTGGTGCGGTACGGCAGATAATCCTCCGTATTTTCACCGATCACGCCCTGTTCTCTGCCAATCTCCTGCTCCAGGACAGATTTCCCGGTCAGATCGTTCTCGGACTCGCGTTCCTGAAGCTGTATAATTTTCAGTTCCGCCTCTGTCCTTACCCGTTTCATATCAGATGGAATTTTCACCAGATAGTAGACTCCCGTTAAAAGCAGAAGAACTACCGCAATATAAACCAGTACCTTTTCTCTCTGCGTCAGTTTTCTCATGGTTCCCTCCTTATTCCGGCATTTTTAATACACACTCCAGTTGAAAATAATACCAGCCATCCTTTTCCTTTGTCACCGGATTGACATTGGTAAATCCGGAATACTCTACCTTTGAGAACAGTCCGCTCTCTTCCAGTCTGTGCGCATAAGCTGATATTTCCTCATAGTTCTGTGAATTTCCGTTAAAAATCAGCGAGCCATCCATGTATTCCGGTTCGGAGAGCTCCAGGCTTCCGCCCGCCGCGTCAAAGATATACTTCCGCACAGCGCTGTTCATCTTCGCTGTCTTTACCGCCTCTTTCTTTACTGCAGCCTGCCCGGCCGTCAGGGTTCTCAGGGACATCAGTTTCTCTTTCAACTGTTTTTCTTCTGCCAGCGCCTCTTTTCTCCCTTTTTCAGACAGGCGTTCTTCAAGAACGTGTATCTCTTCCCTCATGTTTCTTACAGCAATCTCGTTATTGGCCGCAATCCCCAGAAAGATACTGAGAATTGCCGCAGGTAAAAGACATGCTCCAAGAAAACGGGACCTTTCCTCTTCCCTGCGCCTTTCCTTCTGTTTCGCCGCTCCAATGAGATCCAGAGACTTACGGCCTCCCAGCAGACTGCCGGTGACATACAGATACTGGCCCATGGAATAGCTGATGCCGTCTTTCGATGTAATCAGCGCTTCCTCTCCGGGTACCGTCACGGTAATATCCTCATTTTTCACAATGCTGGGAATGAGGCGGTCCAGTTCTTCTTTCCCCAGCCCGCAGAGACAGACAAAATCCAGTTCAAATTCATCTCTCTGCATCTTGCAGAAATGGATAACGGACCGGATCACCTTCGCCATCTCTGCCGTACTCTCCTCAGTTCCTCTCTCATCGACCAGACGCATGCGGTTCGTATACGTATAGACACCATCGATGTAAAGCGATGTCATCATATTCCGTCCATCCGCGATTGCCATAATAAATGTCTTATTCCGGAAAGACGGCAGGAAATCAACCAGATTATTCAAACCATCTACTGCGACGTCAATCGATTTCAGCTTCATACCACATTCGGAGAACAGGCTCTGGTACTCAAGAATTACACTGCGTTTCATCGCCACACAGAGGATGGTACACCCTTTGTTATCCCTGTTTTTCCTCCTGATAATACTGTAATCATAGACGTAGCTGCCCTTCTCTGAGGGCAGAATCAGATCGGAAATCTCCCGTCTCACCAGTTCCAGCATCTGGCTGTGAGGCATCCGCGGAGCTCGCAGCACCTTCGTGATAATCTGGTTTCCGCCCATAGTCAAATACACATGCCTGCGGTATTTACCATACCGCTTCCTGATTCCGTTCAGTACCTCCTTTACAGCTTCCTCTTCTGTCACAACGTCGTTGATTAAGGCGCCTTCCTTTAAACGGATGCTAAGGCAGTCCATAATCTCTATCTTTTTCCCTGACCTTCCAAGCACAGTCCTTATCTCATTTTCCCCTAAATAGACTGATAATCTCATATGTGCCCTCCTGTTTAAGGCCTTATCCGATACTCTGATAATACTGGTAAATGGGAACCATCACAGACAGCATCAAATAACCAATGATGACTGCCATGATAATAATCATGGTCGGCTCCAGAAGCGACAACAGCCGCTTTATCGCTGTCTCTGACCTTACTTCAAAGGATTCCGCGGTGCGTTTCAACATGGAACCCAAATTACCGGATTCCTCTCCTATGTAAATGCTGTGAATTAGTTCGGGACAGAACTCTCTGATCTGAGACAGTGAGTCGGAAAGAAGCATTCCGTTTTTCATATCCTCCATTACCTGACAGAGCCGTTTCTTCATATAGAGGCTGCCCAGCGCATCCGCAGTCAGTTCCAGTGCATTAATAAATGGAACGCCTCCGCCATACAGGAAACTGAAGGTCCTTGCAAATCTGCCAGCCATGATCGTCCTGAGAAGTGTCCCGATCCCCGGAATATGAAGCATCATTTTATCCTTCCATACCACTGCGCCAGGCCGGGTAAATACTCCGGCCAGAATCACTGCAGCCGAAATAATGACCGCGGCGATATCTGTAAAATGATTCCGAAGCCCGTGGCTTACTGCCATCAGAATCTGCGTGGAAACCGGTATTTGCTCCATGGATTCGAACAGCTCGAAAAAGCTGGGAAGGACGGCAGTAAACAGCAGGAGCACCACCGCAGTAACGGTCAGAAAGAGAAAGGCGGGATAGACCATGGCGGTCCCGATCTTCTTCCTCGTCTCATCTTCCCGTTCGAAGTACTCTGCCATTTTCCCTGACGCCTCTGCGAGGCCGCCTCCCGCTTCCCCGGCGCGCACCATGCCGATGAGAATAGGTGGAAATACACCATCCTGCATCTCCATCGCCTGAGAAAAATCCACGCCGTGCAGGATCATATGATAGAGTTTTCCATAGATCTCCCTTAAATCTTTTCTCGATTCCTTGACACTGATTAAGTTCAGCGCCTGCGCCAAAGGTATTCCGGAATTCAGCATGACTGTCAATTCACCCATAAATCGTGACAGAAGTCCATAGCCCAGTGGACGCCTTCTGACTTTTCCGCGCTCTTCTTTGACCTTCACCGGATACAGACCCATGGCCCGGATCTTCGTCCACGCCTGCTCAAAGTCCTGAGCCTGAATCTTCCCTCTCGTGCGCCTGCCGTTAATACTTTTCGCTGTATATTCGTAATCCGCCACAAAATCACCCTTTCTCTCATTCGGCAGTTCCAGCATTTTACCACGTTCAAGAATCTCTACCATTAATCTTTCGGCCTCTCATCCTCTTAAAAACCCCAGATACCAGGCCAGCAGCTTGTCTCCATACAGAAGGGAAATCACGACACCCGCCGCCAGAAATGGACCAAAAGCAAAATGCGATCCGCGCCCGGCCTTATGTGACGCCAGCAGCCAGATTGCATAGCAACCTCCAGACACCACAGCGAGAAAGGCGGCAGCAATGATCCGCGGTCCTCCAAGTATAAGGCCGCAGACAGCCATCAGTTTGATATCACCGCCGCCAAAGCTTTCCGGAACGGCAAGCGTCATGAGATACATGGGCAGGCTGACAGCCAGCCCTCCCATCGCTCTGCTTAAAAGAGTGATTCCTGGCTCCGTTACAAGAGACAGGAACGCAGGAATGAGAAGCGCGGCTGTCATCCGGTTCGGAATACGCATGGTTTTAAAATCCGTATATGCGATCGCCGCTAAAATCAGACATACCATCCATATCATGACTGCACGGAGGCCCAGTCCACCGCAGTGATACCAGGTTATACCCGCCAGAAAAAGGGCCACCGCAGCTGCGACGACCCTCCTGGGAATACTACTGCCCATATGCTCCTCTTCAGTCTTCATAGGTAACGCCCTTTCCGCCGGTGATCGTAATCTTCTTCCCATCTTCCGGGGTATACTCTATTTCCTCAACTTTGTTTCCGTCCAGCGTTATCTTAAAGCTGCTTCCGCTCTCCACGTCATTGCCAAGAAGCGCCTCCACTCTGGCTATGTATTTGGAACCGTCGCCTCTGGTATACTCGACAATCGAGGCCACAGCTATTCCATTATTCGTGCCTTCCTGTTCCAGAGCCGCAGCCTGTGCCGCAACATAGACATTCCGGGCCTGCGAAGTATATGACTTCTTTCTGGCATCACTGATAAACCCACTCATGGTCGGAATAGCAACCGCTGCCAGGATTGCAATAATGACCAGAACTGCAAGCACTTCTACCAGCGTAAATCCATTTCTGTCTTCTCTAATGTGTTTCCATCTGTTCATCTTTGGTATCCCTTTTTCATTTTCTGTCACGGACTTCCACTTCGGAATCATTCTTAATCTCTATTTGATAATCCTTCACATCGTAGATCATACCGTTTATCTTGCCTGTCGCCGGGTCATAAAAGATGCCCCGGATCTGTCCGCCTTTCGTAACACTGCCTTTCAGCATATCGTATAAAGCGTTCTCTTTACTCCCTACCTCCGGGTAAAATATCTCGTTATACATTTCGAAGTCATCGATCATTCCGTCGGCAGCAAGCCGGTCAATGACATACGACTGCATGGCTGCCTTTACCATAAACGTCTCCGCCACATACGACTTTTTCTTTGCATCATCGATAAATGCATTCAGCTCGGGAACGAGATTCGCTGCAAGAATCGCAATGATGGAGAGCACCGCAAGCGTCTCAATTAAGGTAAAGCCCGCATCATCCTTTTGCATACGTTTTCGTTTGCTTTTCACCCATCTAAATAAACTGGTTTTTTTCTTCATTATAATAGTAGTCAATCGAGGCCAGTCCACTGGTTATCTCTTCCTTATCAAGGCCCAGCGACAGACAGCATTCCTCCAGAGAGGGGTAATAGTCGCGAAGCTGTGTATTTAAGAAACTGAGCAGCATGACCGGGTCTTTAGGTACATTTGCCATTTCCGATTCTCCTGTTCTATATCAATGCAATTCATTCTAGCATATATCTCCGGTATTTTCAACGTGCAGAAATCGATTACGGTGCTGCTGACATCAATTTACGAAGAGAATTTTAAAAAGGCCTATACGAATGAAAAAAGTCGTGATACAATCGTTTTCAGCATCATAACAGGAGGAAATTCCATGAAAAAAATATTAATGCTCGGCACTGGCGGCACCATCGCCTGCAAACGCGGTGAATCCGGCTTAAAGCCTCTGATCTCTTCGGAAGAGCTTCTCTCATACGTCCCGGATGCGAAGCAGTTCTGCCAGGCGGACAGCCTTCAGATACTCAATATAGACAGCACCAATATGCAGCCAAAACACTGGCTCACCATGGCGGAGGCCATCGAGGCGCACTATGAAGAATACGACGGCTTTGTCATCTGCCACGGAACGGATACCATGGCCTACACGGCCGCCGCACTCTCCTATCTGATTCAGAATTCCCCCAAGCCCATCGTCATTACAGGCGCTCAGAAGCCGATCGATATGGAAAATACGGATGCCAGAATCAACTTGTGTGACAGCCTTCGTTTTGCCAGCGACGACCGTTCCTGCGGCGTCACCATTGTCTTCGATGGAAAAGCAATTGCGGGTACCCGTGGAAAAAAGGAACGAACTAAGAGCTATAATGCATTTTCCAGCATCAATTTTCCATATATTGCCATGATCCAGGATGGCCACGTCATCTTTTATCTGGATGAAAAAGAGCATTTAACGGACCATGTTCAGTTTTATCGCACTCTGAACCCCAATGTCGCCCTGCTGAAACTGATCCCTTCCATGGGCGCCGATGTGCTGGATTACATGGCGGGCCATTATGACGCCGTCATCATCGAGTCCTTTGGTGTAGGCGGACTTCCCTCCTATGACAGCGGGGATTTTTACAAAGCCATCGAGAAATGGATTTCTCTCGGCAAGACCGTCGTCATGACCACTCAGGTAACCAATGAGGGCAGCAACATGTCTGTCTACGAGGTCGGGCGTTCCATCAAAAAGGAATTCGGTCTCCTGGAGGCATACGATATGACGCTGGAGGCCACGGTGACAAAGCTGATGTGGATTCTGGGGCAGACGCAGGACGCGCATGAGATTCGTGATATGTTCTATCGCACAGTGAATAAAGATATTTTATGGCGGGGTTGAGATCACCCCGTGCTAAGGAAGTATGGCCGCTGAAGCGACCGCACTCCGGCGCGAGAGTCCGGCTCGCCGGACTCTTTCTTGTTCCTGTGAACAACGAGCCAAGTGTCATGCCTGCATGAGCATATGGCGGGCACACTGAAAGTCCAATACCCCACAGTAATCTGCGGGGTATTGGACTGCTATAATTTATTCGGGATATGCGATCAGCTGGTTTCCGTTTTCTGCTACATCGATCACAATTGTATTGCCGGCTCTCACCTCGTCTCCGAGGATGATCTTGGCGGCCAGTGTCTCCACATGCTTCTGGAGATACCGTTTCAGCGGACGTGCTCCGTAAATCGGATCGTAGCCCCGATCCACCACAAACTTCTTCGCAGCATCGGTCAGTTCAATCTTCAATTCCTTATCCCCGATCCGTCTGTTTAAATCCTGGATCATGAGATCGATGATCCCGGCAATATTGTCCTTGGTAAGAGGCTTAAACAGAATAATCTCATCCAGCCTGTTTAAAAATTCCGGACGGAAATGGCCTCTTAAGTCATTCATAACCATGGCCTCGGCCTCCGGCGTAATACTGCCCCTCTCATCGATGCCGTCTAAAAGGTACTGGGAACCGATGTTGGAGGTCATGATAATGATTGTATTTTTAAAGTCTACGGTTTTACCGGTTGAATCGGTAATACGTCCATCATCCAACACCTGCAAAAGAACGTTGAATACATCCGGATGCGCCTTTTCCACCTCATCAAACAGTACAACGGAATACGGTTTTCTGCGGACGGCCTCTGTCAGCTGGCCGCCTTCGTCGTATCCCACATATCCTGGCGGCGCCCCGATCAGACGGGATACGGAGTGTTTCTCCATGTATTCACTCATGTCGATCCTGACGATGTTATTCTCATCATCAAACAGTCTCTCCGCCAACGCTTTCGCAAGCTCCGTCTTACCCACGCCGGTAGGTCCTAAAAACAGGAAGGAACCAATAGGCTTTGTGGGATCCTTGATCCCCGCCTTGGAACGGATAATGGCCTCGGTCACTTTCTCAACCGCTTCGTTCTGACCAATCACTCTCTGATGAAGCTCTTCATCGAGATGAAGTGTCTTATTCCTCTCGCTCTCCGTCAGCTTTGCAACCGGAATGCCGGTCCATTTGGAGACAATCTTTGCAATCTCGTCCTCCGTCACATTTTCATGCACCAGGCTTAAATCCTGGCTCATGACACGGGCCTCCTCTTCCTCCAGCTCCTTCTGAAGCTGAGGCAGCCTTCCGTACTGCAGTTCGGCCGCACGGTTTAAATCGTATTTCTGTTTGGCGTCCTGAATCTCCCGGTTTAAATTCTCTATCTCTTCGCGCAGGGTCGATAAGTGTTCTACTGAAGATTTCTCATTCTCCCACTGGGCCTTAGAAACAGCAAATTCATCGTGCAGCTCCGCCAGTTCTTTCTGAAGCTCTGCCAGCCGGTCCTTACTCAGATGATCTGTCTCTTTCTTAAGAGCCGCTTCCTCAATCTCCATCTGCATAATCTTTCTGGACAGTTCATCCAGTTCTGCGGGCATGGAATCAAGTTCTGTCTTGATCATCGCACAGGCCTCATCGACCAGATCGATTGCCTTATCCGGAAGGAACCTGTCGCTGATATAGCGGTCCGAAAGGGTAGCCGCCGATACCAGAGCCGAGTCTGTAATCTTTACGCCGTGGTATACCTCGTACCGCTCCTTCAATCCACGAAGGATTGAAATGGTGTCCTCCACGGTCGGTTCCGCCACCATAACCGGCTGGAAACGGCGCTCCAGCGCCTGGTCCTTTTCGATGTACTGGCGGTATTCATCCAACGTCGTAGCGCCGATACAATGAAGCTCGCCCCTGGCCAGCATCGGTTTTAACATATTGCCGGCATCCATGGATCCTTCGGTCTTGCCTGCGCCTACAATCGTGTGAAGCTCATCAATAAACAGAATGATCTGTCCGTCACTCTTCTTCACCTCGTCCAGAACGGCTTTCAGCCTTTCCTCAAATTCTCCGCGGTACTTGGCCCCCGCCAGGAGAGCGCCCATATCCAGGGCAAACAGCTTCTTATCTTTTAAGCCCTCAGGCACATCACCGCGCACAATACGCTGTGCCAGACCTTCAACAACTGCGGTTTTACCAACACCGGGTTCCCCGATTAAAACCGGATTATTCTTCGTCTTTCTGGAAAGAATTCTTACTACGTTACGAATCTCACTGTCACGGCCGATAACCGGGTCCAGCTTCTGGTCTCTCGCACGCTCCACCATATCATAACCATACTTCTCCAGTGTATCGTACGTCGCCTCCGGGTTGTCACTCACAACCCGCTGATTACCGCGGACCGTTGACAATGCCTGAAGGAAATTCTCTCGCGTAATTCCATAGGAACGGAACAGCTCCTTTACCATTCTGGAAGGCTGCTTCAGCATGGCAAGAAACAGATGTTCCACGGAAACGTACTCGTCTCCCATGGCTTTCGCCTCATCCTCGGCGCTGATCAATACCTTGTTTAAATCATTGCTGATATAGAGCTGGCCTCCGCTCACCTTCGGCAGCTTTTCTATAGCCTGGGCAGCCTCATTTAAAAATTGTTCCTTCTGAACGTTCATCTTTGTGATGAGCTTTAAAATCAGGCTGTCTTCCACGGTTAGAAGGCTGTACAGCAAATGCTCCTGCTCAATCTGCTGGTTCCCGTATTCATAGGCCAGCTTCTCGCATTTCTGCACCGCCTCAAGTGACTTCTGTGTAAATTTATTAATGTTCATAATATCCTCCTTCTCATCCTATCCGGAGATACAAAGCATTTGTTTTAATTGTTCTATATGTACTATAACAGATGTTTTATGTGATGTCAAGAATTTTTTTATATGTTTGCTTTTATCTGTTTTTTTATCGGCTTTTTGTCTGCTCTTATATTTACTCTTATATTTACTCTTATATTTACTCTTATATTTACTCTTATATCTGCTCTTACATTAATCTTACGTTTTTTTCCGCCTTGTTGTTTTTTGAATTCCTATCCTTTATAATTTACTTAACAGTTAATGAAAAACCTGTTGTCTTACAGAAAAGGAGAGGAAAAGAATGAAATTATATTCTCATTATATAAAGATTAAAAATATAAAAATCAAAAGTATAAGGACCAAAAGTATAAAGATCAAAAGTATTGCCGTGCTTGCGGTCTGCTCCCTGTTCTTTAGCGTGGGGTCCGGAGCGATCACAAGCTTTGCTCATACCCCTGACGAATCTCGTTTTTTAAACGGGACCTGGGAAAAAGACGATCATGGATGGTGGTTTGCCAATAAGGGGAACCCTGACTATTTTACTTCCACCTGGGCCGAATATCAAGGATACTCCTACTATTTTGGTGCCGATGGCTATCTGGTTACCGGTTGGAATTATATAAATAACCACTGGTATCGCTTCAATCCGGAGAAAGGGAATCATGAGGGGGCCATGATGACAGGCTGGATCTATGATCCTGACTATAAAGGCTGGTTTTACACTAACCCCTCCGGAATCCTGGTCACCGGCTGGAATAAGATCGGCGGGGAGTGGTACTACTTTAATCCAGAATCCGACGGAACCTTGGGACTCATGGCTGTCAATCAGGTAATCGACAGCTATTACGTGGACTCCGATGGAAAAATGAATGAGCCGTAGACTGCTGAACGGCTGAATGGGTTGAATTGTTTTTGATAAAAAACAGGATTGGAATCAGAACGCATGACATATATTTCTTAAATGTCCTGTGTTTTGGTTTCAATCCTGTTTTATTGGGTACTTATTTGTTGGCTACTTATTTGTTGATTACTTATTTGTTGGCTACTTATTTGTTGATTACTTATTTGTTGGCTACTTATTTGTTGGCTACTTATTTACAGCATTTATCTTTCACATATTTTAATCATACGATTTCTTTCTCAGGAGACAGAAACCGCCCGTTTTTCGAGTCCGTGGAACCGGAGTGAAAAGACTGCGGCCCGGAATATCCAGTCAATAAACATTCCATACCATACACCCATTACACCCAAATGGAATATCCGCACGAAGAGATACGCGAACGCAATACGGAACACCCACATGGAAAATACTGAAACGGCCATCGTAAATTTTGCATCGAGAGAGGCCCTGAGTGTATACGGTATGGTAAACGCAAGGGGCCAGACAACCATGGCGATACTATGAGCTGTAATCATCTGCCTCGATATCGCAGATGCCTCAGACGACAGCCGGTATATTCCCACCAGCGGACCGCCAAACACAATCATCACGGTACACAAAACAATGAGTATGGCATAATTGATACCGGTCAGCTGACGTGTATACTGCTTAGCCTGCCCCGTCTCGCCGGCACCTACGCACTGGCCCACAATCGTGATCAGCCCCAGACCAATTGCATTTCCAGGCAAATATAAAAGGGTAACCAGATTTGACGCTACCGCGTAGCTGGCAATGGCAGCGGTCCCCAGTGACGAAACGAGACTCTGAAGAGCAATCTTTCCGAACTGAAACATTCCGCTCTCAAGACCGTTTGGAATACCGATCGACAATATATTCCTGATCATATGAAAATTTGGCCGCAGTTCACTCAGCCGGTTAATCCTGATTATATTATCCGGCTTCTGAATGAGATACACCATCAGCACAGCCGCCACCATTCTGCCTGCCAGCGTTGGATATGCCACACCGGCGACCCCCATATGAAGTCCGAAGATACAGACCGCATTTCCTACCACATTGATTGTATTCATGACAATGGATATTACCATGGATATCCTGGAATTCCCCATCGAGCGGAACAACGCTGCGCAGGAATTATAGACGGCAATAAAGGGATAAGAAAGAGCCGTAATTCCAAAGTAAATTACCGCGTCATTCATAACCGCTGTTTCCACTTTTCCAAACACAATCCCCAGGAGATGGCGATTTCCAATTAAAGCCGCCATTGTCACGATCAGAGACAGTATTGTTGTAACTCCAACCAGCTGGCCCGCCGCCCGGCAGGCATTTTCCGATTGTTTTTTTCCCAGATACTGAGCCGATACCACCGCTCCCCCAGTGGCAAGCGCGGCCAGAATCTGAATAATCAGAACACTGATGGAATCTACCAGGGATACCCCCGACACCGCTGCTTCACCGACTGCAGCCACCATCATGACATCGACCATTCCGACCAGTACGGCCAGTATCTGCTCCACGATCAGCGGAGCCAGTAATTTCATTAAATCTTTTCTTGTAAACATACCTTCTGCCTCTGTGAACTGCCCATTGTTAAATACCAATGAGCTTCCTGCTTCTGCTACCTCGTAACCGACAATCTCCGCAGGCGTTTATTCGGATAGTTCCTGCCCTATAGATACGTGGTCTTATGCTACTTGTTTTAGATGTCTCCATGCCATAGTATACCACAAAAATACACTCTTGGCTAACTTGCCCGTTACTCAAACGGATACCGGATTCCCCACTGTTCTCTCAAAGCATCCATGGTCTCCATCATACGAATGGTGACATGGTGGGGCATCTCAGGACATTCCAGACGCTGCTCCCGGATTGCCTTTCGGCTGGCTTCTATCTGGTACTCATATCCCGATATCTGCTCCGGCCTAATATAGGTTTCCTTCAACCTGCGTTTTTCATCGAATACCTTAATGGATTCGAAATTATTTATATTTTCAACTTCTATGTATCCTTTTGTACCATAGATAATCCCTCTTCTGTCTGAAAGGACATGGATCGAGCTGTTTAATACCGCCATCTTCCCGCCCGGATAGCAGATAGTCATACTGTTCTGGGAATCTACCCCGGACTCAGTCTTGATGACAGAGGAATTGATGGAAGTAATCTCATCACCAAATACTAAGGATGCAAATGCGATGGTATAAACACCAACGTCAAGAAGCGCTCCCCCCGCCAGATTTGGATCTACCAGTCTCTGAATCTTATCGATCAGGTAACACAGACTGGCCGTCAGTGTCATTGGCTCTCCTATCACGCCTGAATCAAGCACATCTCTTAAGGTCCTTGCCATCGGCATGTAACGGACCCACATCGCCTCAGTAATAAGCAGTTTCTTTTCTTCCGCCAGAGCAATCATTTCCTTTGCCTGGGCTGCGTTCACCGCAAAAGCCTTTTCACACAGAACATGTTTTCCATGTTCCAGACAAAGAATCGCATTCTTATAATGCTCTGAATGAGGGGTTGCTATATACACCAGTTCTATTTCCGGATCTGCAGCAAGTTCCTCGTAAGAACCGTATGTGCGTTTAACGCCAAACCGCTCTCCAAAATCCTTCGCTTTCTCCAAACTTCTCGACGCCGCACCGTAAAGCTCCACTCCGGGCATCCGGTTCATCGTATCTGCCAGAGTTGCCGCAATCACTCCGGTTCCCAGTATCCCTATCTTAAGCGCTTCCATCCCTTCTCCTCCTGTTTTACGATTGTGATTTTGTCATTCAGTATAACACAACAGAACTGCGTGTACAATCACTCTTTTCCCTTTTCCCAGGCATGTGGACAGTGTAATAAGAGAATCTGTTATTTCAGGCTGGCTGCCCGTTGTATAGAGGGATTTACTTTCCACACTCTTTAAATACGTCTGTTTCTCCTCCTCACTGATAAAATGACTCTGGTATATCCACGTCTCCTCTTCCCGGGCAGTATAGCAGGAAAATATCATATACTGCTGCCACTCCTCCTGTCGGTGTATCCATATGCTCCTATGGTTCTGAAAGTAAGCTTCGCTCCGATACTGTTTCAAATCTGCAAACATACTTCCATCCTTCATATTATGTCCATAGATAATCTGGTTCTCGCCTTCCTCCAGACAAAATATGGTGCCACAGGGATTTTCCTCTCCACTGAATGTGTGGTTTAAGTAATAATCCGGAATTGTATTTTTTACTGTCGGATAGTTGATGTTCGTCCCCGGAATCCAAATCCAAAATACATAATCCGGATTCCGGGAAGTCATCATGCGCGTCCATTTCTCCTCCTTCTCCATATTCGCTTTCGGCGCTGCCGCATCATCGGTTGTACTGCCTGCTGCCAATTCAAACTGCTCCTGCAGCTGCCTGTATTCCTCCCGTCCAGTCTCATAGCTTGTAAGCCTGGTAGTCAAGCAGAAGGCAGACAGCCCAAAGCCTGTCAGGAGCAGAATTGTTGTTACAAAACGTTTTACTCTGTTCATCTGCTGCCTTCTCTGTCATGCTTCCGAGAATTTGTCCGTCTTAATCTGTATACAAGTCCTGCCAGACATAAGAGCATGGCTGCCAGAACAGCCCCAAGCGGATACTCATCTCCAGTCCGTTCACCGGTCTGATGGCTGGTTTCCTCCGCCGCACAGATCATGCCTCTGAATCCCGATTTATAACTGGCCGTTATTCTTCCAACACGCCTGGTATCATCAGGTCCTTCCGGAGGAAGAGGCTGATCCGCCACCAGAATCATACTATCCCCGGTAACTCTTCCATTCAAGATTGTAAAGGTATAGGTTTCCTCGGATATAAGATATCCAGCCTGCCTTTTTGTCTCCCGGAATGTATAGATCCCATCCGACGGCATAGAGAATTCAGCTTTCCCCTCTTTGTTGGTTATAACGGTAAAGGTGTTTCCTCCGGGTCCCGTAACCGTAAATTCAAAGCCTTCCAGCCCCTTTCCCGTCTCTGCGTCCGTCTTCATCAGATACATGGTATTAATTTCAGAATCATGCCGCTTCAAGTCTATCATCGTAACCTCTATCTGCTGATTCTTTCGTGGAACTGTAAATGAAATATCGGCTGCCGGAAGATAACCAGGGGGGGACTGCTTTTCGTGAAGATAATATGTCTCTCCAGCCGTCAGTTTTCCGGTAACCTCCACGGGTTTTCCGGTAGTTTCAAATTCGAATAGGATCTTATCTTTTTCGAACGTAAGAACCTGCAGTACAGCTCCTTTTACGGTATTTCCTGACTCATCCTTCTTATTGATCCGTACTCTGGTCACATCATTTTTCATTTCTACCAGATCGGTGCTTCCGTCCTCACTCACGGTAAAAGGAACTTTCTCCGCATAAGCATAGCCAGCTTCCGGAGTTTCCTCGCACAGATAATAAGTTTTCCCAGCTATTAATTTTGCTGTAATGTCATGAGGTCTTTCACCGGAAATCCAACGTTCCAAAACCTTGCCGTCTTCATCAAGAACAGCCATATGGTTACCCGGCAGTTCCCGGCTCCCGGTAAGTTCTTTTTTCGACAGTACCACATGGGTAGGCTTATCAACCATAATCACAATATCATGACTTCCATCTCTGCCTACCGTAAACGGCACGTCTTCCGCAAGTGCATAACCATCGCGTGGTTTTACTTCATGCAGCCAGTATTCACCGCCTGCTGCCAGCTGACCGCTGATGGTCTTAAATTCCAGCTCTGTAGCAAAGATCAGCTCTTCGCCTGCTTTAAATCCGGAGAAGTCTCTCACCGCTTTAGCAGGACTTTTGTCTTTATTCAGGATCTGTAGTATAAATCCTGGCTTTTGGCGTTCCGCATCCGACGGGCTTGCATTTGCCGGGGACGACAGAGTGAGCTTCTTCACGATAATTTCTGTTTTTTTATCTTTCATACGTACGGTAATCGTCTCAGGTTCCAATGGAACGGTGAAAACAATTCTTTCGCAGTATCCATAACCCGCCGGCGGCTTTTCTTCTGCCAGCTCATACGTCCTGCCGGCTGCCAGAATTCCCTCTGCCAGAACCGGCTTACCGGAGGCAGTATAACAGAAGACTGTTTCGCCGCTCTCTATATCTCTTACGCAGTAATAGCCGCCTGTAACGGATTCCCCAGTGTCGGCATCCAGCTTCTCCAAATATATTCTGGTCTTTCTATCCTGCATGATTATTATTTCCGGAACCCCCGCCTCATTGACCGTAAACCGTATATCTTCCTCCCGTGAATAACCGTCAGGCGGCGTATCCTCGCGAAGAATGTACTCTTTTCCTGGTATCAGTACATCTGCCGGAATAAGAACCGGTACAGACTCCACTTTCGTAAATCTGTAAATCTCATTTTCAGTTTCTGCATCCACCACTGCATAGATACCTCCGGAAATTTCATCGCCGGCAGCAATATCAATTTTGGAAAAGTATAATTTTACCGGCCGGTCTTCCATATCCACATTATCAATTCTTCCGGATTCATTTAATGTGAACCGGTATATCCCTGTAGTCTGCTCCATACCGTCCGTGTATCCCGTTGTTTCAGTCAAACGGTAATTGCCTCCTGCAGTCAGAACTTCCCTGACCGTCTCATCGTTTCTGTTATTTTCAAAGACTGCCCCTCGTGCCTCCTTTGATATCGCTCCGACGAGTTCTCTGGTTACTGTTTCATAATCTCTGTTCACTTCCTGGATAATTGCATATTCAGTCCCATAGGGAAGGCCGGGAAAAATAACATAATCGTCCCCCTTCAGGGTAATTTGTCCCATTCCCTTTATCCTGCCTTCTTTTGTTCCGGTATAATTCTGATAACCGGACAGCAGCTTACCTGCCGAGTCAAAGAAACGCATCTGATAGGTAAAGGTATCCTGTGGATTCCTTCCCGTCCCGGAGATGTGATTTCTGATTGTTAGACTTCCTTTCGGCGCGATAGGATTTTCCAATATGGTTTCCATGAGATTCGTCGGAGAACTGATCGTAAATACCGCTCTTGCTGACGTTCCCATCTGACCGCTTACCAGTGCAGCCAACTCCAAGTGCCCAACAGTATGCGGTTCTGCATCATGAATCTGCCATGTCAGTATACCTTCATTTATTACAGGCTTCCCGGATGATCTCATTAACTCCAGGCCTTTTTCCAGCTTAGCACTGACAATCAGATCCGCTTTTTCAAGACTAGAGTTTTCGTATGTGATGATGTACTTTACTACATCACCGTTTGTAACCGGCATTTGGCCGTTACCCACAGTTCCCGTAACCTCTGCGACGGCACGTTCCTTTGTAACAGGATTCTCTATTACATGCTCAAAACTTCCATTCTCCACTGTCCATGTATCAAGTTCGTCCCGATCCTGGTTTTCCAATTGAAGCCTGGTTTTAAGATATGTCCTGGATGGCAAAAGAAATGTCCCATTCTCATCAAACCAGATTCTCCTTGTCTCTTTTTTACTCATCTCCGTATTACCATCTGAATAGCGGGTATATTCGGTTATTTCGTACAAATGGCCTTCTTCTATTCCATCATCAGCCGTAAGTAAAATATCAGTGCTGCTGATGATATCAGGCAGCAACTTCCCGGTATCCAGGTCCTTCAAAACCGTAAAGGTCTTATCCGCGGCCCTGCCAAAAACAGTGAGTGACTCAATGGTTCCGCTGGCAGAGGAACATTCCAGTACACTGAAATTATTTCTTATATTACTGATGCCGGTTCCAGCCTGATTCACTGTGAAGATAACCGGCGGCGACAAATGGATGCCGGCCGGCGCCTCCAGCTCTTCCATAATATAGACATGACCGGCTGATAACTTCTTTTTAATCGTAAATCCCTCCGGCCCGGATCTGTTAATTTCTATGGCTTCTCCATTTTTTACGTATTCTCCTTCTATAGCTACTGCATGATAGACAGCTATTTTGGCACCTTCCAGCGCCATGCCGGTATCAAAATTGGTCTTTTTGAAGTGTATTTGTGTGGGATAGTTTTCCACCACATGGGTATACGTAACAACCTGGCTGTCAGCCGTTCCATCAAAGGTAAAAAACTTCTTTCCCCCCGAGATCTGATAATAATCGGGCGGCGAGACTTCCTCTATTGTATAAGTATAAGGATTTATTGTTCCATCTGCCCGAACTTCGCCTACTGCCAGATTTTTAAGCTCTGCACGACCATTATGACCGGTCGTAATATACCATTCCTCCTTTGTGTCTCTGTTTGTGATAAGAAATCTGGCATTTTCCAGCAATTCTCCTGTATCAGCCGCCTTCTTAAGCAGTTCCAGGCATCCCTGAGCCGGTTGATTCACCACACGGATTATCGCAGCCGTGTCACCGCCAATCTCAATTTTTATCGGTTCCCGTTTTGCCATATATGCCGGGACCTCCTCCTCAACAATATAGTAAGATCCATCTGGTATCTTACTGATCCGATGGGGTCTTATATCTCCGACCCGAAAGCCTTCCGGAATCTTTCCCCATACCCCCTCTTCTTCTGTAAATCTTCCATCGGCACCCGAAATCCAACGCTCTATCAGATTTCTCTCATCATGGATAAAGTCTCCATCTGCCCCCGTCCGATAGAGGGCCATCTTTACCCCTTCTGCGGCATATTCATTGGTTCCGTCAGAAATCACTTTCAATATGGATACATACTTTTCCACATTCTCCAGGCTGAAGCGCTGTACACTTCCATTCTCCTCCAGTACAACAGCCTTGGGCTTTGTACGTTCAAAGCCTTCTGGGACTTCAGCTTCAACCAGAACGTAATTCCCCACTTTTCGGCCATCTTTTATATCTGTAAACGGCAGATAATCGATTCTGTGAACCCCTTCCAGTGTATCGTAGCTCTTCAGCCCTGCCGCCAGCTCCCGGTAGTTGAACTGATATTCGAAAATCAGGGGAAGCTGTCCGTCTTCATCCAGAGAGCCGTTATGGACGTTTCGATATATGGTGATTCTGATCATCTTACCGTCTTCCGTTCTCCACAACTGTACCGCGCTGTCTGTGACGTCCATCTTTATGGAAGAAATTCTCTCTGCAGATTTTTCACCTGCTTTTGTATGCCATGTCAGCCATACAAAATCATCGCCCAACTTCCGGTATGTATTTTCAAAATCCAGTATAAAACTGGATTGATTCACTGCAATTCCGAAAAAGGCCTTCATGCGGTCCATCCATTTAGGACTTATCTCATAGTTTTCTGTATAAGCTTTGAGATCGTCCGTCATCCATTCATCTATTAGCTGGTCTTTTACATATTGCGGCTCTCCTCCGTTCATCTGAATATTTCCATCTTCATCCGTTTCGGCTCTGTAGAGTGCCAGACCTGCTGAATATTCCATTGGCAGCGGTATCATATTTCCATGCCCATCCATGCAGTATTTAAAAACTTCAAGCTTGGTATGGTCGTCTTTCATATGAAATGTCTGAACTTCTCCTGTTTTTTTGACCTCCAACTCCATGGAATGGCGGATATAACCGCTGGCAGCTTCTATTTCTTCCAGAATATAGTCACCTGCCGGAATCCCTTCAAAATATTTCGGCTTTCCATCTGTAATCCAGTCCGCTGTCACTATAACCGGTGAATTATCTTCCGAGTTTTCTACAGTCCACTTTGCAGGTGTAGTTTCTGTTTTCTCCAGGTAGTAGCCTGAGGGATAAGTGACAGTATCTGTCGTATACTTCCTCCGGGCCTTATAAAGAGCCAGATGGGCCCCTGAAATCTGGCCGTAACTGTAAGCGCCCTTTGGTTCCGTTGTCTTTAATATCCCCCGATAATCACTGATTACATCTATGCGGTACTGATCCACAGCATCCGTTTTCACGATCTCGATCTTTATTTTTTCATCTTCCAGCTCCGCATTCTGTACCTGTTTTGTTTCTTTCACTGTGATACCAACAGGAAATCCCTTTACATACCCAGCCGGAGGCTCCACCTCCTCCATAATATAAGTTCCCGGAATCACGCGTTTCAGCATGTCTGCCCGCCCCGTTGTAAGATTGGCATTAAACGGATCGTTGGGATATTCATCTCCTGATATCCACGTGTTTTCCATGATCCATGCTTCCCCCTGACGATGAAACAATTTCTTATCATCTGCCGGATCTTCCTTTTGGCCTACATTTCGTAAATCCCATTGGTTATTAATCCGGTAAGCATTCCGGTTAAACGCAGGCAAAAGATCATAGTACCGGTACCTCACATAATCGTGGTCAATCTCATACACAGGCTCTCCTTTTTTATATACCTGATCTGATCTCTGATAATATTCCGAAAGGCCATGGCTTCCAACAACCGGATTTACAGACTTTTTAAGCATGGTTCCGTCGTAAGTTCCAATCGTATACTCTGCCTCTGTATCTGCATGAATTGATGCAATCCGGTATGTCTTTATTTTTTCCTGTGCGATAACAGCGCCATTTACTGTCTTTGATACGTTGACAGGCCAGACCAGAATCCGTTCATACTTCTTTCCCCTCTGGTCCGTCCCCAACTCCGTAGTATAAGCCATTCCTGTTGCAGGGTCGATCTTTGCATCTCTGTTTCCATCTGAATCCACATGGTAAAGTTCAGTCCCTTCCTGCAGCTTAAAACATTTATCCAGGGACGAATAGACTGCTTGTTCTAAATCACCACCGGTGAGTTCAAAGACAGGATGGCCATTTTTTATAGCATAAACAGATTTCTGATTACGCACCTGAATACGGTTTCCATCACGGTCATAGCCATATACCTTTCCGTCTCTTCCCAGTTCTGTAACCCTTAGACCGCCCAATGAATAGTAGAGAATATCCGTATCCTTCCGCTCAACCGTTCGGTAAGTCCAGGTACCGTGTCCGGTACTTCCACTAAGGCTTCCTTCAATATCATCTAAATTGACAAACTCCACGGTGTTTCCTGCATATCCTTCCAAAAGCTTTATACTCTGCACATTGTTATTGCGGTCCCGCAACACCTCTACGCCGTCGTAGCCGTAATCACCGTTGTCTCCATTTGATTTGACCTCGACCGCATCATACAAAGCCATCTTCGCCCCCGAAACATAACGGTTTGTATCATCTGCAGTGTCCAACGGGCGTGTTATCAGGCCGTAACCAGCAAATATGCCATCTATACAGACTGGTTCTACTGCGTCTCCTGCCAGTTTACGGTTCTCTAAGTATTCTGCGGTTCCCTTATACCAGGCATAGTTCAAATAGCTCCCCTCTTTATAAGCAAACTCCAGATTCTCCTGACCATATTTGGCCTTCAGCTCCGTTTCACTTCCGTCAACTCGTGTTCGGGTACGGTATGTAACGGTCCTGTCCCGGTCCTTTAACTTGGATATCTCAAGCCGTATCGGTGTATTTCCCACATAAACCCGCGCAGTATCTTTTGCCCCCTCCGGCCTCTGTACGGTACCATCCTCATAGACTGCCGCGGCAACCCGGCCGTCCTGGTTTCCATTAAGATAGTAGGAAATCTTATCGGAATAAATTTCTATGGCGACCGGCTTCGTTCTGACATAGCCGGACGGCGGCCTCATTTCACACAAAACGTAGGTCCCCGCACCCAACGGCTGCGGAGTGATCAGATAGCCTGTATTCTGATCCTGCCAGGATTTTTCTGACGGGTTCTCTTCTTCTGCCTGAAGCCCCTCCCGTGTCGTCGTAAACGCTTCAAATTTCCCTGTTCTGCGCCCTTTTGCATTCGCTATGGTAATCTGCTCCGACTCTCTGCATACAGGGGTTCCCGCCTCCACAATTCCAGTCCACAGGCCGCCGATTCCCGGAAGCGCTCTGGCCGCCTTTGTAATCTCTTTTGCCCCCATCGCCTCTAAGAATTCTCTGGACCCCTTTATCAGGGTATCCGTCTTATAAAACTTTACCCGACCATCTGTTTTCTCTCCATCTTCACGTTCTGCCGCATACACTGTAAAAACTGCCCCATCATGGAGAATATTTTCCCCAGTCTCCGAATCCAGTTTTTCTATGCGCAGGCGGCTTCTGTAAAAGGTATTTCGAAATTTCCGGTATCCATATCCCAAACCGGAGGCTGAACCATCCGGGTTCTGTATGGAATCATGCTCTTCACTTACAGGTTCTGTTATGCTCCATGGCACCAGCATGGAGGCATATTTACCATCATAGGCCGTCTGCATACCTTCCATAGCAGATACATAATTCTGGTATTGCGCTCCATACTCTCCAGAATAGGAAACAGTATCATAGGTCTGCTTATTTTCTGAAACAGACCCATAACGGTAGATCCGTTCTATGCCGTCACGTTCGTATTCCGTTCCATTAGGCGCAGTTACCCCATGATTAACATCATCAGCCAGGTAGTGGCTGTTCGGATTTCCTCCGTTTTCTTCCGGAAAAACAATTGTATGATAGTAATCTTTCAGCGGATCATATTCACTCTGAGTAATCTCAAAATGCGGTGTTTTGTAAGGATCTCCCAATGCAGTTCCTGCTATTTTATTGAGATCAAGTCCATACTTATAAATCTCATAATCCCCCAGATATCCATGGGCCTTGATTACATAATCCTTTACGTTTTCATCAATTTCTCCCGGCCACTCCTCATTAAAACGGATAAAATATTTCGCTGTTAAGTCTGCCGCAGACAGATTTGCGTTGTAATTATAGTAACGGCTCAGTCTTTCCGGAGTTTTGCCATCCCCTGTTTTTTCGTCTTCATAGACAGCCGGTAACTCAATTTCCTTTGGCGCATCAATTGCATAATGTTTGTTGAGGAAATCTCCCAGTTCCTTATCCATGGGCTGCTGTTCCACTGTTACATAGGTTCCGTAAGGAAGGTATTCCGATATGCCATAACAGTATCCGAAAGCGGCGGCCTCCTTATCCGCACTCAGAGTTGTTTTGTCTTTATCCCTGCCTCCATCTGATTCACTGTCCCACTCAATAGCATAAATCTCATCCAGGTCATAATGAAAGAATGGTTTTAAATAATTTTCGGCCTTTATTACAGCCGCTTTCAGAGCAGTATCATATACCTCATCCTGATAGCCTTCATGGCCGGCTGCACTTTCCGTTTCACCTGTGAAGTTTTCTCTCACCAGTTTTTCTACTTCTCTGTCCAGATACCATTGAATAGCAAACTGCCTAACTGAATCAGATCTGTCACTGTTTTCTTTTGCAATTTCAGAAGTATTGGTTTTATTTGGGATTTCCGTATTATTATGCTCTGACGGATAAATACACTCTGAACCGGCAGTTCCAAACAGAAGGCGTCTGATAAATGCTAAGGGCTTAAAAGAAGTACGCTCCTGTTTTGCTTTGTCCCACTTATCCTGATTTGCAACCCTTACCGCATCAAAAAACTTCTCATAATTAAGTCTTCTGATCTCCTTCTCATTTCCATAGGCGTCCTTTTCATGAGACAGAATTGTTTCCAGTATTGCAGTATATCCCGTCTCCTGATTTTCATTGATCAAGCCATCCGTAAAACCATAAAGCTCCTGATTGGCGATTGCGTCTCTATTGGATCTTCTGGAATGTAAATCCGTACGATGCAGCACCTTCGTATAGATTTTTTGTACCCTCTCCGGATATGCCTCCCGATACGCAGTAACATCAACAGTATTTCCATTTCGATCAAGCCATTCAATCTCTCCATCTTCCGTTCGATACAATTGCTCCAAATTGGATCTTAAGTAGATCTTGAAACGGAAATTAGGTCTGAACGATACATTGTCCTTCGTCCCACCCCCGTTCTGTGTAAAATAATCCTCATGGCCGGAATCAGCAAATGTATTGTCCTCATACCTGGCTCCTTCTTCAACAAGAATATTTTTCACGACCTTTATCTTCTGCATAATAGGACGTTCCATCACATTGGCAGGTTCTGTTCTTGTATTTCCATCCTGCCACGGCTGATCGAAGGTCGGCGGTGTAAGTGTTACATTTTGAATATAGGAATCCGCCTCCCGCTGCAAGGGCTGGCAGGCAAAGAAGCTCTGGTCGATGTACGCCTGCTTGATCGAATACCTCCCACTCCCGTCATCGGATACTTTAAGCCTGACAGTATCCATCTCTTTAAAAGCTTCGAACGGAAGAGTAACTACATAGATTCCTTTTGCTGTATCATATGCAGAAGTAAGCCTGGTCTTCTTTTCGACCGTCTTAAATCCCTCCTGCTCCACATAATCTACGACAGTCTCTTCGGAGTATTTAAAATTTCCCACGTCATCGATCTGCTGCTCACCTGGCGCGTATATCCAGTATGATGGTGTCCAGGCTGTCACCACGACAAATGATTCAGGGAGTTTTGACGGGTAAGACACATTCAGTCCATCAATATTTTGCTCTTTTAATGTCGCCCGCTCCAAAAAACCATTCTTCATACGATAGGACAGTACTGCCGGATTGGAGGCCAGATTATCGTATGGAACATAGACAAAATATCCATTGCCACTGTCTTTTTTTACATAAAGACAGTCTTTCTCCGGATTATAAACAGCATCATCCCGGCTGTCATCGTAAAGCTTCCATTCATAACGCATAATAGCATAGAGTTCTCCACCTGTCTGCTCCATATCAGAGATCCGCAGACTGTTAAAATACTGCAGGCCATGCGCTTTCATAGCTTCCGTAATAGAGAGGATCCACTCTGTATCCGTAGTTCCGCTTAATTTTACGCGCACCCATGGAGCATCTGCCTCCGGTTCTTTATATCCAAGGTTGTCGAGTTCCATATTATAGAGCGCTTGAAAGTCTTTCGGAGATCCTCCTGAAAAGAGTTCTGTCACCGCAGGTGTCCCCATAGTATGATAATTCATCGGTTTGACACCAATTGTCTTCTCTTCCCGATCTGACACGGCATTAACGAGATAACTCTGCCCTTCTGGAAAGGTTACAACATCTCCCCGGGCGGCAGCCACTTTCTGGCCCGACCGGTAGACAAAGGTACCTGCCGCCGCCATAACCGGTTTCAATACAGTACTGTAAACAGGCACCGTAATTTTTTCCGGCACTTTCTCACTGGTGGATAGTTCGAACACCGCTCCTTCCGGAAATTTAATCCCGTGCAGCGTAATATCATGATCCGCCTGATAAGCAGTCACATCAAAATAGTTTCCATTTCCCACCATATCGAGAGTGATTTTTCCAATAGAAATGTCAGCCTCGTGATACTCCCCTTCATAGTTATCTCTGCCATTTGTAATAGTATTTGTTTTTCCATTGACGGAGAGTTCATATCCTTCTGATCTGGCCAGTTCCTTTACATAGTATGTGGTTCCATTTTCTTCCACAATTAAAGGCCGCCCAATCCAGCAGTTTCCATTATTCTTATCATTATCCGATACCGGGTATGCAGCATAGCTTCCTTTCAAGCCGTCAATACCAGACTGATTGGAAGAGAATTTCCAGTATCCCGATCCATCACCTTCCACGGAATCTGTCAGATGTATGGAATTACCTTTTGAATCAAAACCAACATAATTTTCAATATCTTTGACCTTATCCGCATCTGCTCGGTTCCGATAGAGGTTCTGGGGCCCCTGGAATGCTTCCGGCCTTTTTTCAATCTTTCCAGACTTATAATTCCATATCATCCCCGGTGCTTCTGTGAAAGCCATAAAGGAGGCATCACCATTTCGGTCTGTCGACGCCACTGCAACTAAATCATCTTTTTGGTATACGGTACCGGTGCAGCCATCAGGGTGATTAATATCTTTAAGGGCAAACAGGCCGTATACCGCGCCCTCCAGCGTACCATCTCCCATCGAATCACCGTTTGCATAATAATCTTTGTTTTCCCCAGCCTGCAAATAAAGATCACGTTTGCTGATATGTATCTCACCTTCAGTCCGGTGATCGTAGACAATAAATGTATGGTCTGTAATCCCTTTATCGCCCGGTACATGCGGCTCCACCTCGGAGGGTTCAAAATTCACGCGTTCCATGACTTCATCTTCGTCAATGAGTAAAGATCCATTGTTTATGATTCGCTCAATCAAAGTTTTTGGCACTTCGAATAGTGCCTTCAGTTTAGTCAAAAGGCCGGTCTTTTTCTTTGCATTGGAAGCTGTGGCATTGGATGGGGTGGCGTTAGATGATATGGCGTCAGAGGGTGTAGCTATATTGTCCAACGTTCCCTTTTCTGCAAAATTGTTATTGTTCTCTGACGCAAAAGCATCTGGTGGCTCTGTTCCTTGCGGCTCGTCATTAATTTTATATAAACTAGATTCCCTGTTATCATACACACTGTCCTTATACTCTGAGGACGTAACCATTTTGATCTCGGTTGGAATATCATCTGTATGGCTTCCATGATTTGTATATCCCGGCCGCGGAGTCAATTCTACTGCTGAGTATTCGTATTTCAGGGAAATAAACTGATTATAGAACTTATCCCGGTCAGCTTCCAGCTGCTCTTTCGCTTCTCCTGCATCAAGGGAATGAAAAAAGCCGCCCTGTTCTGCAAGAGTCTCGCAGTAGTCCACTTCTTTTTGCCAGGCCTCCTTCGCAGCAGCTTCATTTTCAGCGTCAATATCCGGTTCACCACTTTCTTCTATTTCCGGTTCCGGATGACCGCCGCAATACCCCTTCGTATAGGTATAAACCTTGATATCGGTATGCGCCCTCTGTTCAGAAGCATTTTCCTCATTATCACCCAGCATGAGAATGCCGTCCTCATTTGTTACATTGATATCCCAGGAACACGGATCGTTTGCAGCGTCTCCATCCGGATTCCCTTCTCCGTAATCCCAACCAGCCCACTTCAGGAACTGACTCCCGCCTCTGTTTGCCCAGTTATCAGAGGTTTCCAGTGATGTATCGTCAAGCTGGGTATCATCGAATGCCTCAAGAATATCCCACTTAGAACCGGCAAGCGGTTGTCCTGTCTCAGAATCATATTTTCGAAGTTGAATATTATAATGCGCTTCCCAGGTCTCCGTATGCTCATATCGGTGAACATCTATTTCCCAATCCCCGCTCGGTTTTAAAGGAACCCGACCACCCACAAGAATCTCTAACGGTTCAGATACTGCGGAAAAATACACCTGCGTATTACCCCAGCCAAAATCGCCGTCTTTACCTCTTTTCGCACATCCGCGGAATCCGGCCAGGCCGCCAACGCCGAAACCACAATTATAAAAACGATCTTCTTCTGAATTTTCCTGAAGTTTCAGAGTGGCAATTGCATTTTCATCTGACACACCATCTGCTGACTTAAAATCAATGGTACTTCCATCATTGGAATACGCCCAGCCCGACGCCAGATTTTCCGCTGTCATTCGTCGGTATACTTCTTTCTCATAATCACTGAGATCCCCATATTGGAACGTCATATGATACATGCCATCCTCGCCCAGTGCAGGCTCCGAAACCGGCAGTACGCTCCCCATATCGACAGAATAATCAAACGACGACAGAAACTTTGCTGCTTTCCAGCAGTTAAAAAAATACTTCTGTGCAGGACCTTCATCTCGAAACGCATCGTAAATTGCCGTACTTCCATATGGATCTGGATTTAGCCTGGAGTTCAACATTGACCTTACAAAATACTGGACAAAATCCCAGTCACCCTCCGGCGACTCTCCTGTAAACATGCCCTGATCCACATACTTATCGTTACTCCAGATAGAAGCCCACAGGAGATAATAATACATGGACATTCGATCAGAATCCCTCAGGTCCTCCAAAGACGGAGTCTCATAAGCAGCACTGATCAACGCAATAAGAAGAAGGGCAAACTTTTTTGTCTTCATATCCATAGGAGCGTTTTTTAAGAAATCCGGATAATCTCCCAGGTTATTGGTTGGATAATACATCTTTTGAAAGGCAATTTGTGCGCCTACAGGTGCAAAGAAACCTGTGTTATGACTGTCTGCGCAGGCAAAGTAACGGTGATGAAATTTCGAAAAATCGAGTTCTGCTGATGTACCGGGAATTGTTATTGTTTTGGCCTTTTCGTCCTGAAACCAAAACTTACTTGTATAGCCTCCCATCAGTGCTGTTTCCTGCTGCGATAATCCGGTGGGAATGAGTCCGACCGACGGATCTAATGCTGCCGCCTCTCCTTCTGCTTTCCATGTCCAGTTTTTTATTTCCATTGCATCCGAAGAAATGGCATCGGGCCAGTAATAAGTATGAACCGCAAAAACCGGCGGCGCAACTGTCGTTGTCAAAATCATACCGGCCAGCAAAATAGATGACAGCCTTTTTGTGGATTCCTTCCACATTCCTTTTCTCATAGCGCCTCCTTTGGGGATTCCATTATCATTCGTCTGAGTACCATTCTCTCAAACAAATAACTTATATTTTCATGAGCGGAACTTGAGTTCCGCTCATTGTTTACTACTCTGTCAGTTTTGCAGCAGCCAATTTCAAAGTACCTCATAGCAGATTCTGCTGTTGATTTATGAAACCCACTGCCCCTTCTCATTAACACTGTAGATTCCGTCAATTACGGTATTGGTCAAAAGCTTACCCACTCCCCCAGTCGAAGATGGATTAAAATAATACCAGATCCCATCAATCTGCTGCCAGCCAGTAAGCATTTGCCCCTGTGTCCCGTCCGTTACCGGATTCAGGTAATAGCTGCTGCCATACTGATCCATAAACCAGCCTGTGATCATAAAGCCTTCCTCATTAAAGCGGAACCAGGACGCCCCTGGCTGATTCCCGGCTGCATAGGGATTGCTGATGTAGGCCCATTCATTCGCATAGGTCCTGTCTGACGCAAATATCCATTTACCATTTGCTGTCTGCGTCCAGGTTCCGGTTACTGCACCATTTGCTGTAGTCTGTCCAGTAGTCTTACCGGAAGGAGTTACACCGGTAGTTGTTCCCGTGCTCCCGGCACTGCTGCCTCCGGAACCTCCGGACGAGTAGGTATGGTCGATCACCTTGAAATTTAATTCAATCCATACAGAATCCTTCATTTTTCCATTGAGCGATGCCGCATTTACCCGGACACGTTTTGTACCACTGGAGGCCCCAGATTTTAACAGTTCCCTGATCCAGGGCGCCTTCAATTCATTATTTTCATCCAATAATACCGGAGCCACAGTTCCATCCTGTAATACAGTCACCAATGCCGGATCCTCAGTGGACCAAACGATGCGATTTAAATCCGTATTATTGGAATAAATAGTTGCCTTCAACGGTTTAGGCTCCTGCCCGCTATAGGTTAATATCGGCGCCGAACGCCGCCCGTTCAAAGTAAGGGTTAGCGTAAATACTTCTTTTTCCGGTTCCGCCTCAATGCAGTTTGCCTGGAACTTAAGTGTTACCCTGCACCTGTCTGCCTGCATACCATCACGGGTCATTGCTGTGATATCCACTGTTTTCTCCGCCTGGTACGGAGGCCTCGACAGTGCTTCAAGAATCCATGGTGCTCCGTCATTTACTGTGAGGTTTCCATTTGTATCCACCGTCAGAGCCGCCGGATCTGAAGAACTCCAGGTTACGCCGCGGTCGTATGGCCTGTGACTCTCACTATCCTCAATATCAGGATAGACAATGGCATTCAAAGTGCGTTTATCAAACCCACTCTTTCCCGTAGTTTCTGAATAAATGTTTCCGGCTTTGTCATAGGTTAAATGGTATTCCATGGCTGGCTGACTTAATTTAATTGCTTCAGGATTGACCCTGGTCCTGTCTTCTGTCACAAAACGAACGGTAATCATACAATCTGCTGCTGCACGGTTGCCAAGCTTATCCTTTCCTTCAACAGTAACCCACACACTCCGCTCACCATTTCCAGAAAGCAGCGCATATCTGTCATTCTCCCTCTTCCCATCATCTGCCGCAATAATATCCCGGATCCATTTTGCGTCTTTATAGGCGGATATGGAAGCTTCTTTATAAGATATTTCTTCTTCGTCTACCCTGATTACGGCCGGGTCACTGGTTATCCATGATACCTCGTCCCTTGAAAAATAATCCGGTTTAAATTCTGCGGTTAGCGATTGCGGTGGTGTAACCAGAATACTCTCTTCCGGTTCCAGCCGATTCCCTGTAAGCAGCCTGGTGACCGTATACTCCAGGGTCTGTTTATCCAGCACCGCCTCTTCTGTGGCAACCAGTGTATGATCAAGAATCTGGAATGTTACATTGATCCGGCAGTTAGCGGTACATGGTTTCCCTTCGAAGGATGCCGATGGCCTTGTTTCTGCAGTCAGAATTGCAACACCACCGTTTTGATGGCCGGCGCCAAAGATTGTATTGGGTATTTTATATCGGTAATTTTCCTCCTGTTGTTTAAGCTCCAACTCGCTGATAATTTCCCTGAAAAATTTTGCATTTGAATTCAACGTTATACTGGCTGATTTTGCTGTATATCCATCTGAGTTTTCATCCTCATTTTTTGCCAGTCCGATTAAATCCGCATCATCAATGCTCCATCTTACCCGGTTATCACTCACATCATTATTTGTATCAATAACTGCCTGTATGGTAACCGGCTGCACCTCTGTTCCCGGCTCCAGATTCCCGTTGATATACCGGGCTATCAGCTTTCCTGCCTTATTTCTGATTTCTGTGGTCTTTACCGGATTCTTACGATTGCCAGTTCTGGTCTGTGTCACGGTAAAATTATAGATATCCGGATCTACATGAACAGCTACCGCTACTTTCTTATAAGTTCCATCAATCACGATATCTTCTTCCGGCATCTTGAAGGTATAACAGTGACTGTCTGCGGAATACGCTGTATTCTTACTTATTCCGTTTGCGTTTATATAATATGGAGTTCCGGACATTTGAAATTTTTCTGTTTCCGTATCATTGGGAGATGTATTTACATAGACAATGGATCCAGCCGCTACAGCTCCCCGGTTATTCTTATTAAGCACCTTGGAATACTGTGATGCTCCCTTTGCTTCCAGCAGTGCAACATCATAAAAATTCCGGCCATTCGCTGTCGTGTCGATCTGATTTACGATAATTAAGTATCCCCGAACCGGACGGCCTACAGAATTAGGCGCGAAATGATCAATCGTATAACGGCTGTCTTCGTTTTCGTCCATAACCGTTAAGATACCGTCTTCCAACTCTTCATAGAAATATTTGGTCAGTCATATTTTTACTGGTTCCGCCCTGCACCAGCGTATAATACAGATCACTGCTATGCCAGTATCCGATATGAGCCGCATAAGTATAATCATTATCATCTGCTATTTCGGATCCACATACATTGGCACTGATCTTGCTCTCGGAATTGGCAAACAGGTACGCCACATCGTCAATGTAATTAAAGTTTGTGGCCGCCCCCTGTCTCGTTCCGATAAAAGTGCCTTCTCTTGCCATTGACCCCAGCTGTGAATTCCCGATACTGCCTTCAAATCGTGCCACCTTTAATTTTCCGGATACATAGTTTCCGGTTATTCCGCCAATTGCAGTGGAATGGTAGCCTCCAATGGTTCCATTTACATGGACGTTATAAATATCTGTGGAATTCTGAAATCCGACTATTCCCCCAGTATAACCGGTTCCCTGGATCCGCGCCGTGTTCCCCGTACCAGTGGCAACATCACAGTCTGCGATAACGGAATCCGAAGCGCTGCCTGCGACTCCACCAATGTAGATCACTTCATTTCCGGCCTGCGCATCTATTATAACGTTATCACATATGGTATTCTCAATAACGGTTCCGCTTATCTCACCTGCAATCCCGCCTGCGATCCCGGAAGTGTTCAGTGCTGCGTTTTTTACGGTCACATTTCGAATTTCTGAGTCAACAGCATAACCTACTACCGTTCCGATTCTGTCATTTCCTTTTACTTCTTTATCTGGAATGATTTTTACATCGTGAACTTTGGAATCACGTATTGCTCCGAACAGACCAATATGATCATAATTTCCGTACTTATTTAACCTCAGATTTCTAATCGTATATCCCTTTCCATCAAAATCCCCATGGAAAGCGTATTCCACCTCTCCCGGCATTTCTGAAGAATCTCTGTAAAAACCAATGGGAATCCAGTCCACGCCCTGCATGTCGATATTACCGCCAAGTGCAAAGTAACTGCCAGCATAATCACCCACGTAGTCCGCACCCTCTGCATCAGGAACCGCCATTCCCATCGCAGTCAATTCTGAAAGTCCCATGAGTTGTTCCCGATTCTTAATCAAAAATGGCTTTTTCTCAGAACCATCCCCCTGCGTTCCATTCAGGAATTCGAAACTTGTCTTACCGCTCCATGAATCCCAGATATTTCCCAGTGAATTTGCTGCTCTCAAGGCATTAGACAGTGAGGCCTTTGTCTTTTCGTCCCCTCGTGATGCGTTGGATTCCGTAGCAGTCTGCTTCTCGCTATTTTCCAATTCAGCCCAGGTCGGTTCCAGAGCATTCAAACTCGTGGATGCATTTCTGCTACCTTCCAGATCTTTTGCCAATATCGGATGCGAATGAAACGCAGAGAATGCTATTATGCCGCACAGGCTATAGGCCAACAGCTTTTTCCACCGCTTACAGTCTCCCTGCCCTATGTTGTGGTTACTCTTTCTCATTGTCTTTTTCCTCCCTATTCTGTGTATTTTCTTCATTCACTGATCTGCCCCATGTAATCTGCTGAAACGGACAAATGAATATTCTCCTCCTCGTGAAGCTTACTCCTTATGCTGTGCGATGACAAAGGCTGGTCGAATTCCCATACTCGTGTCAGAGACATCAACCGGATGCAGGCTGCCGTTCCCCAGATCCACCACGTAGATACCTTTTCCATACTGAAAAACGTCTTCCCCTTCATATTGCGGAGTTCTCAAGTAATACCCTTTGGAATACGCAGAATATTGAGACTGTGGATTATTCTGGCTGCTTCCATTAAATTTCCATAGAAAATCTCTGTATTTCACCGCTTCTTCCATTGATAAGATAAACATCTGGTCTTCCATTATCTGAAATGGTTTTTCAAGTTTTTCCAAGTCGTCAAATGCAAACTGCTCGTATTCTCCCGAACCGGTCTTTCCCTGATAAGCTGTATTCACACCAGTGTAAATGAATGATATGTCTTTTGTTGGACTTTCCATATTTTTTTGAAGCCATTTACGGATATTGGAGGTTTTATAGTTGTTATCCAGGCCAAATTCCCATTTCTGTATGGACGTCCCGTCACTTTCAATGTCAGACCGTATCACCGTTTCACATAGAAAAAGAGCTGCATTTCCACGGTTATCCATCATATCGCTGTAATCTTCATCAATACATCGAAATCGATATTGCTTACCACCAATACGTCTTATCTGTATATCGCCTTCCCGGTAAACTGCCTCTTTGGGAGCAGTCTCATCATTGATTTCCTGATAACAGACATCACAGAATCCATCTTCATCTTTATCGATATGCCCCGACGCCGGAAAGAGCACCGTCTCCTCATAGCCGCACAACCTGCACAGTAATCTCTCATGCCCACCGGATACACAGTCTGCCAAAACATACTCCTGCATACTCATCTCATGAATGCAGGATTCCTGTCTCCAGACTCTTTGAAAACCGATCCGTACAATACAGTAGCGGTTTTCAGCGCTCTTAAATTCATCCATAAGGAGCCCGGAGACATTTGTTATGTCAGCAAATTCCTGACCAATTACCACCGTGGAAGGACTATGGTTTCGTGCGACCAGATAAATCTCATGGCGTTCCCGGTCATGGACCATGGAAATCAGATTCCTGAGCCGTTCCCGGCTTTCTTCCTGATTCTCTGTAATTACCGGCCAATCTTCCATTCTGCTTCCTGTGATTTCAAAATCAGCCTCTTTGGCAGTCTCAATCCATTTCTCCAGTCGCTGTTCCCCCTCCTCCTGCTCGGGTTCTTCAGCCATTTGATCGGTTCTTCGGAACAATACTGTATATTTTTGAAGACCTGTCCCTGACACCGTTATCCGTTTGGGGCTTTCTTCCAGGGCCTGATATAGCCAGCCATCACTTCCTTTCATAAGTTCCGGAAAATCTACAGTCAGCTCCATTCCATCTTCACTCTTGCCTGCCTGCGTACGCATTATTTTTCTGTTTGGATCTGCCTCCTCAACAAAACGCACTTCCCAGGAAACCATTTTTGCTTCAGACGGGGTTGCAGGGTCCTCAAATTTATTTTCTGCACCTGACTCGTCTTCTCCAGACTTATCATCATTCTTATTCGAGTTTTCCTCGCCCCCCTGATCTTCGGACTTGTTACTATTTCCATCTTCTGTTTCCGGCCGTTCGTCTCCATTATTATCTTCTTTATCCCCGCCTGTTGAGGCGCCGCTTTCCCCCTTAACGCTACCTCCCTTACCGCTTCCTCCCTTACTGCTTCCTCCCTTACCTCCGCTTCCACGCTTCCCTTTTCCTCCGGCCCCCGCTCCTGCCTTTTTATCCCCATCCATTGTATCCGATGACATCAGACCTTTGCCCGCTAAATACCATTCCTCCCCGTGTTCATTCAGCCAGGCTCCACTTGTTCCTACGAAGTACCCATCTGGAGTTTTACCCTCCAAATACAAGGCTCCCATCGGGTATAAATCGGAGCTGATCTCTGCAAGGTAATAGCATTTTCCGTCAATCCACTGCCAGCCTGTCATCATTTGGCCCTTTCCAGCGCCTTCTCCTGTATTAAGAAAATACCAGTATCCGTCCACATAGATCCAGCCAGTATCCGCCATACCGGACGCATTCAACCGGTACCAAGCCCCGTCCCGTTCCGCTTCATCCCCAGTATTTAACACAGGCTCATGAACCGTTTGATAGACCCACCGGCCGGCGTTTTTACTATTTTCCTCCACATTCTCTGCGCAGGAAGGAGCCGCATATGTAATGGTCAGAACGAATCCCAGCCACAGTATAAACCATTGTTTCTTTCTTCTGTATCCTTCCAATCTGCATCTCGGCCTCTTACAAGTATCTCCGGCAATCGCCTGCCACCTTTTTCTTATAGTCCACATCCGTCCCTCTTCTCCTCTCTCTTTTCCACAGCCCGCTTAATCAGCCATGCCGCCAACAGCATGAATAACAGGACCAATATTAATGACACAGTAAGTACAATAGCCTCTCTCCTGATGATCCAGGCTGAGTCCGGATCATACTCCACTGCTTCTACCACTCTGTTAGAGACAATTTTCTTCTCTTCTGCCGGTATTTGCTCATACTCCTTCAAGCTGTATACTGCTCTGCATCGATAGCCCTCAATCTCGGGATATGTGACCGTTCCTCCATAAGTAATCAGGTAATCTATTACTTTCCGTTTTCCAAAAGCAGTCGCATCCCTGCATAAAATATCACCTTCATCTAAGTATGGCGCTCCATTCCATACAGTACTGGTAACCCTGTAATGTTCTTTCGTCACTCCAATTTCTGACAGAAGGGCGTCCTCATACAGTTCCAGCCGCAGCGGTTCTCCATCAATTGGCACATTCTCTCCTCCCAGCTGATATATCTCTGCTCCATATGAATGAAACACGACCGGAAACGTAAAGTCATCACGCCATTCTTCGTTCACCTTCTTCCTTTTGATTACCGGATACTTTGCACTTACCTGCAGTCCTGAAAAATCTTCTTTTGATGTGATACTTCTCGTCTCAGGAACCGACTCCATATTTTCTATGCCTTCGTACAAAACTTCCTGTTCCACATGCTTCTCCCTGGGACTCACTTTGACTGGCTCCAGTTCCCAGGTCTTTAGCCGATACAACTTTTCCCCCTCTTCATAAATGAGTTCCGGCGCGTATTCTTCTGATGATCCAAACATGATCTCAGAGATCACCGTTATCTCCGGTTTCGGCCGGGCATAAGCCATCTCAGAAGGAATAGACATCAAAACTATCAGCGCAGCCAGCATGCCACCTGACCGTTTTCTATTCATTTTTTATTTTTCACTCCTTGCATAGTGTATTTAGGTTATTCAAAGGGGGAACCTATACCCACTCAGTACCTATATTTTTTCATCTTCCCTTTTATTGGGGACAAAATAGAATTTAGCTGTGTGATTCGTCCATAAAACAAGTACTTATACAGACACCTGTTAATCACTTGCATCTGCTTCCCTGAATACCGTTTATAAAGCTAACTTACTCAAAAAAGCGCAGACAACCTTCACTTAAATCGGAGATAAACCCGGCAGAATTTTATTCCGGAGACAGAAAATAGAAAAGAAAAAACTGAATAACTAAACAGGCACTCATCCGTGCTCAAACAGCGCAGCATGAAACACCTATACGAAACTAATTCGGGAATAAAAGGATATTGCAAGATAAATAAAATATTATAGAAAAAAAGGAAAAACGATACGGCTTATGCTGCAAGATTATATGTATATTTTACAATTTTTAATTGTAAAAACAGTATAACCGATAATTACCAAATAATCAAGGGGTTTTTCCAATTTCACAAAGATATTTTTACCAACAGAAAAAAGCCGCCTTCGGCCGGATCAAGCAGTTCATCATTCCAGTTTCCGATCTGCTCAATCCGCCAAGGCGGCATTTTATTCTCACAACCAATACTCCAGTTACTGCTAATCACATTTCAATAACCTTCTCATACCTGCAGCATTCCCACCAATCCCCTTCAGCCATCAACATCTCCACGCCCAAACAATCAATGAGAATCCTCCACCGTATCAATCCAGTCCACATCGGCCATGGGCCGTTTTACCGTGCTGTCCTTCCCCAAATACTCCAACTGATCCAGTACATGTGTATCAGTCACGTAATTATCGGTGACATCCAGTTCCCTCAGATTTTTAAGACCGACTGCAAACTGAAGATCCGTGAGCTGATTTCCCCGAAGGCTCAAATATTCCAGCGAGGGATAATGGCCTAAAAATGAGGTATATTCATCGAGAAGCACATCATCGTAATTAATAGAACGGACCATGCCGTCAGACCACATTTCAATATTTTTGTACAATTTCACATGGTTTAAGGAGAGGGCCTTTAATGCAGGATTATCCTGAAGACGGTCAAACTTCACCTCAAAACTGCTGCTGTCTAAAATCAGGGTTTCCAGGGCTGGAAGGTTAAACGCATAGGACACATCCCCATAGAATTCCGAATGATTCATGTCCAAGCAGGTAAGTCCCTGGCAGCCGGCAAGAAAGCTTAAATCATCGCTGTTTCCCCAGTTTTTCCGGTAAGTCAGCTTCTTTAAAGCAGGCAGGGAAGCAATCACCGACGGCTGATCCACGTTGCAGCCCTGAACCTTCAGTTCTTCCAGGCCCGTCAGACTTCCAAGAAAACGAATCCCCATCATTCCATGAAATTCCCCATGCTTTAAGCCGGTAAGTGCCGTAAGATCCGGATCCTCCTGACTCGTATATTTATTTATTACCAAAGTTTCCAGACCTGTAAGCGTTCCCACGGGATTATAGTCACGAACCTCACCGTTGTCTACCAGCACAAGCTCCTTCAGACTCTCTTTCCCCACGAGCGGATCGAGCAGAAGAATCTTAGAATCCGTGATTCCAAGGCTCGCAAGTTCCGGCATATGATTAATAAAGCTGATATCTTTCAGGTTTTCCGCGTCAATCGACAGGCTCCTCAGCTTCTTAAGCACATTCAGGACCGTAAAATCATTCACCTCATCCATGTCGTATAACTTTAAATTTTCCAGATCCTTCACCTGGGCCAATGCAGATATGTCCGAAATTTCCCGGCAGTCTTCCATCTCCAGTGACTTCAGTCCCGGAAAATACGACAGTTCTTCCAGACCCTTTAAATGGGAAGCGTTCAAACGTTCCAGACCTTTGGCCGCATCTCCCAGCGCAAGACGCAGCATATCCAGCTGTATGTAATCGCAGGTAATCATTTTTAAGGAGCTCAATGTCTCCAGACTGCCCTCCGGCAATTCCGTGTGATCCAGATTCAGATACTCCAGCTGCGGCAGCGCGGCAATGTCCTGAATATCCAGGGCCTCCTGACAGACCACCACATTGATATCCGCATCCTGCCCCTGTTCGGCGGCCACGATCGGATTTTCAAAGCTGTATGTAATCATCCACCCGGCTTCGCCTTTCCTCATAGACAAATATTTAAAACGCCCCAGTTCTTCTTCCGTGACCGAAGAAACGCTCGTTGCCAGGGCCTCCTTAATCAGCACCTCGAAGGACGCGGAATACGTGCCAGACGCCCTGCTTTTATCCGATGACTGCTCTTCCGAAACAGACGCGGCCACCGTCACTTCCCTGCTGGGATACTTATTCGCATTTTTTGATGTTCCGGAAAGAGGGATCAGAATAAGTGCCATGATGCCAATCACACCGATAACGGCTCCGACAGCAATTGCCGCTTTGCTCCCCGACTCTTCCTTCATCGCCATGCTGTTGTGGGAGGTCTCCTGCTTATACTCGATAAACACCTTTGGCTGTTCCGATTCCAGATAATATTTTGTGTGGCAGTACTGACAGTATCCCACATTCTCGTCCTTTTCATCCAACTCGATGGGGCCGCCGCAGGACGGACACTTTAAGGCTGTTAGTTTCATTTTGGCTTTACATTCCTTTCGCTTCGTTCATGGTCAGACTATCATGCTGCTCGCTGCCTGAACCGTATTTTATATGAAATCATTTTGTAAATAATTCCGATCCTATACCGATCACAGGAAGGCTGACAGCACAATCCGGATTAAACCACAACCGCTATTTTTAATCATAAACCGATTCCATGCTCTTTCGTTTTCCGCCCTGTATGTTTTCATTTTGATTTGCTTCTTATGGCATTATACCACATGTTACAGACCGTAGAGAACTATAATACGGAACTTTATTGGAAAATTGTCTTATTTTCCAGCCTTTCGGCTGTGGGAATCCAGCCCATGTGCTATTTTGAATATTCGAATTTACCATGCAGCATAAAAAGGCTCGTAAAAGCAGCGCGGAACCACGATTACAAGCCTTTTATGAATCACTTATACGAATCACTTCTATGAACTTTTCACGAATTCTTTTTATGAATTTTTTTTATGAATTCCTATAATATATTTTTCTTATGCATCCTTCTTATAAATTCCCTGCTTCATCGCCGTTCTATCTCACCTGAATACGGAATGCCGTCGTCTGAGGCGGTATACTCGCCGTCTGGAAATTCGCATGGGTTATCTGTACCAGCTGGCCTGGGCGCAGATCACACAATCTGATGGGAAATCCATTTCTGTTCAGGATAACCGTCGAGCTTGTAACAATATATCTCGTTATTCTGCTGATATTGTTTGGCATGCCGGCAAGAAGCTGACTGTTATTGCAGTCAATCCAAATCACTCTCTGCGTTGTAGTATTGGCTGAAGGTCTGGGAGGCTGTCTCGTGACTATCGTAAATGCAGTAGACTGAGGCGGTATGCTTCGAGTCATACTCGGTGAAAATGTTACATCCACCCGCATTCCCCGGCGGATATCACTGAGACGGATTGGCATTCTGAAAGAATTCATGATTGCGGTATTATTATTGACATTCAACCGCAGCTGCTGAACAGTGGTTACTCCGCTTTGCCACGGAACCGAGTAGGAGATTATAATAAATCCGGTATTTCTGCCGGCAGAAGAAACCTCATCGACAAACGCATTGTCGATTCTAAGAAAATTTCCCTGCGTAATTATGGAACCTAAGGAGTCATTGGCCATATAAACCTCTTAAGAATGGATATGTCTTTTCTATCATTATATGATTAGGAACACGAATGTTTCTATGGAAAAGGAAATTAATCGGTTACTGTCTGATCTTTTTCCGCATCGGAGAATCCTTTTCAATAACAGATGCACGTATTTATTCCACTAAAAACGCCCTGTTTTTCAAAAACAGGGCGCCATTCTCTATTTATTTCCACTCTCAACCCGAGACCATAAAAAACAAAATATCAAACCATCCGTTTACACGTTCTCATTCACCTTCGCCAGCTTCGCCGCCTGATCAGCCGCAATCAGACTGTCCAACAGCTCCGTAATATCTCCGTTCATAATTGAATCAATCTTATAAAGTGTTAGCTTAATTCGATGATCGGTCACACGTCCCTGAGGGAAATTGTACGTACGGATCTTCTCGGAACGGTCTCCCGTACCAATCTGGCTCCGGCGCTCTTCCGCCTCAGAATTCTGTCTTTTCTCCAGTTCCATATCATACAGCTTGGAACGGAGCAGGCGGAATGCCTTTTCCTTGTTCTGAAGCTGGGATTTCTCGGTCTGGCTGTAGATAACAATACCTGTCGGAATATGGGTCAGACGAACCGCGGAGTCCGTCGTATTGACACACTGGCCTCCGTTACCAGAAGCACGCATGACATCAATCCTGCAGTCCTTATCCTCGATTACCACGTCCACATCCTCCGCCTCTGGCATAACCGCCACAGTCGCTGTGGAAGTGTGGATACGTCCGCCGCTCTCCGTCTCCGGAACACGCTGAACACGGTGAACACCGCTCTCGTATTTCAACTTGGAATAGGCTCCTTTTCCTGTGACCATAGCCACGACCTCCTTGAAACCGCCGATTCCGTTTTCATTGACACTGATCAGCTCCACTTTCCAGTGCTGGCTCTCAGAATAGTTCACATACATACGGTACAGCTCAGCCGCAAACAGAGCGGCCTCATCTCCGCCCGCGCCGGCACGGATTTCCAGAATGATGTTCTTGTCATCATTGGGATCCTTGGGAAGAAGAAGAATCTTAAGTTCCTGCTCCAGCGCTTCGATCTGCTTCTTTGCATCGGATAATTCTTCCTTTGCCATCTCACGCATCTCTTCGTCATTTTCTTCGTCCAGAATGGTAAGGCTGTCTTCCACAGCCATCTTCGCCTTCTTATATTCCGTATAAGTCTCTACCAGCGGCGCTAAATCTGCCTGCTCCTTCATCAGCCTGCGGAAACGGTTCTGATCCTCCGTCACGGAAGGATTTCCTAATTCCTGCATCAGCTCTTCATAATGAATCAATATATCGTCTAATTTATCAAACATGGGTAATTAACCTCCAAAATCTTACATTACAGGTAACTTTGCATTGAAACTTTATAAAACCATAGTACCCCTGACCACGCGGTCAAGCCCCGGCGCATCCTGATACACACAAACACCCCGGAAACCGGCCTCCCGAAGAAGTCCGCTCACCGCCTGCCCCTGGTCGTATCCGATTTCAAAATAAACGGTTCCTCCCGGATTCAAGTAACTGCCGCATTCTGCAGCAAGCCTCCGGTAGAAATACAGTCCATCTGCCATTCCGTCAAGTGCCAGCCGCGGCTCGTGATCCCTGACCTCCGGTTCCAGCTCCTCGATCACGCGTGAAGGAATATAAGGCGGATTTGACACAATCACATCAAACCTCCTGCCGGAAAAAGCTGAGAACAAATCGCTCTCTGCAAGCATAATCTTCTGCACGCTGCCCTTCTCATCTGCTCCCTCCGCCAATCCAGCGGAAACTTCCAGCCTCCAGGGCTTTTCCTTTCGGTACTCCGCTGTAACTCTGACGGGATTCCATTTCGCCTGCATCAATTCCCGGGCGTTCTTTTCCGCCACCTGAAGCGCCTCCAAAGAGATATCAGACAGCGTCACATCAGAAAATCCACCGAGGATGGACAGGCTTACCCCGATACATCCGCTTCCGGTGCAAAGATCCAGGACGACAGGGTTCTTTCCCTTATAATCCGTTAAGACCTGCTCCACCAGAGTCTCCGTATCCTGGCGCGGAATCAGCACATGTTCATTGACTGAAAATTCCAGGCCCATAAATTCACGGCTGCCCGTAATATGCTGAAGCGGAATCCGCTCCGACCGTTTTTCTATCATCGCGCGGTAATCCGCTACGGCTCTTTTAACCGAATCCTCATCCTTCACCTCATCGTTTCTGTGCATGAGGAAATGCACCATATCTGTATGAAATGCCTCGAAAAGCAGATACTTTGCATCAAGCTCCGCCTCTCCGACTCCGGACAGTTTCAGTCTCTCCGTTCCTTCGTTCCATAATGCCTGTAATGTCAGTTTCATCCCTGCTTCTCCGGAAAATTCTTATTTAAAAACTCCCGCCAGTCAAAAACCGCCTCCACGGACGCGATGCCGACCTCAATCATACTGTCATCCGGCTCTGTCGTGGTAAGTCCCTGCATCCACATGCCAGGACGGCTTAAAATGTCCATGATCTTCGAATTGCTTCTGCCGGCCAGTCGCAGAAATTCATAGGATACCCCCGCGATAACCGGAATCAGAACGATTCTGCTGACTACACGCAGCCAGATCGTATCTACCCGCACCACCATGAAAAACAGGATACTGATCACCATAACGATGAGCAGAAAACTGGTTCCGCAGCGCTTATGCTCCTTTGAGCTTTTTCTGACATTCTCCACAGTCAGATCCAGACCGTGCTCCAGACAGTTAATGCACTTATGTTCCGCTCCGTGGTACATAAATGTCCTGCGTATATCCTCCATATTGGAAATAATCTTGATATAAGCGATAAAAATTACGATTCTGATGATTCCCTCGATCACCGCCATCACAGTCTGTGATGCGATAAAACGATGGAATATATTCGCCAGAAACAGTGGCAGAACCATGAAAATAGCAACCGCCATGATCACAGAGAACACCATAACCACTGCCATCAAGGCCTTCTCCAGCTTCTCACCGAATACGCGGTCTAAAAACTGTTCAAACTTTCCGGGTTCTCCTGCATCCTCATCGTCCTCAAAAAAACTGGCTGAAAACGTGAGGGACCTCATCCCCAGCACCATGGAATCGACAAAGCTGAATATTCCGCGCACAAACGGCAGGGAAAAAAACTTTACCTTCTCCCCCATGCTGATATACGTATCCTTTTTAACTTCAATCTCTCCGTCCGGCTTACGGACTGCGGTGGCATACTCATCCCCGTTTTTCATCATAACGCCTTCAATCACGGCCTGTCCGCCGATGCCTGAATACTTCATATGTTCCACCTCTCTATAAATCCCAAAAAAGGTTGAGCTAAAGTGTTTCCACCAAACTCAACCTTTTCTTTGCTCTAACTTATTCAGCGGCCTTAACGCCATATTTACGATTGAATTTATCAATACGTCCACGTGCTGCAGCAGCTTTCTGCTGGCCGGTATAGAATGAATGGCACTTAGAACAAACTTCTACGTGGATATCTTCCTTTGTAGAACCGGTTACAAATTCATTACCGCAGTTGCAAACAACTTTGGCCTGGTAGTAATTTGGATGGATTCCTTCTTTCATGATTTTCACCTCACCTGATTTGATTTCTATTATTTTATTTCAATCTGCATCCTGAGTTCTGTAGACTCAGAACGTCACAGCAAACGATCTGCTGTTTTATCTGATTAAAATCCATTTTCTCTAATAAACAGCTTATACAGTATATCATAGAATTTTTTTTAATGCAAGCATAATTTTTACAAAGACCGACAAAACATTAATATCGGAAAAGCTTCTTCGACATCTCCACAAACTCCCGATTTGTACGGGTTCTGGTGAACAGATCCAGAATCTTCTCCACCGCATCCTCAGGCTTTAAGGTGTTGGTCGCCTTGCGAATGAGGTCCACGGCCTCGGACTCTTCCCTCGTAAGGAGCAGATCGTCTCTTCGCGTACCGGATTTCAGGATATCGATGGCCGGGAAAATCCGCTTCTCAGACAGCTTCCGGTCAAGCACCAGCTCCATGTTGCCGGTTCCCTTAAATTCCTCATATATAACGTCGTCCATACGGCTTCCCGTGTCTACCAGGGCAGTTGCAAGAATCGTCAGGCTTCCGCCCTCTCTCATATTTCTTGCGGCACCGAAGAATCGTTTCGGCATGTGTAAGGCCGCCGGATCGAGACCGCCGGATAATGTACGGCCGCTGGGGGCTACCGTCAGGTTATACGCCCTTGCCAGACGCGTAATGCTGTCCAGCAGGATGATCACGTCGCGTCCGTGCTCCACGAGACGCTTTGCCCGCTCGATTACCATCTCGGAGACTCTCTTATGGCGCTCCGGAAGCTCATCGAAGGTGGAATACAGAACTTCCACATTGTTGCCGGTTATGGACTCCTTAATGTCCGTAACCTCCTCGGGACGTTCATCGATCAGCAGGATGATGACATGCATATCCGGATGATTGACGGTTACTGCCTTGGCCACCTGCTTTAACAGAGTCGTCTTACCTGCCTTCGGCGGGGATACGATCATACCTCTCTGTCCCTTACCGATCGGCGACAACAGATCGAGAACTCTCATTGCCGTGGTATTGCGTCCCGTAGTCTCCATGTGGAGTCTCTTATCCGGGAAAACAGGCGTCATATTTTCAAAGTTCGGTCTGTGCTCAGCCGCGCTTGCCGGATAACCGTTGATGTATTTTACAAACAGAAGGGCTGCAAACTTCTCCGCGGCGGTCTTCACCCTGCGGCTGCCCTGTATGATATCACCCGTCTTCATATTGAACCGGCGGATCTGGGACGGAGCCACATAGACGTCATTCTCACCCGGTAAGTAGTTCTCACAGCGGATAAAGCCGAAGCCATCCGGCATCACTTCTAAGATGCCGTACGCGTCAACGCCGCTGTCCAGTTCATGAAGCTCCGGACTCGGCTGAAATTCCGGGCGCGCCTCCTCGGCCGTTTCCCTTACGGATTCGATCCGGTTCATCTCCTGGCGCTGGTCCTGTCTGTCCTGACGGTCATTCCTGTCCTGGCGGTCGTTCCTGTCCTGACGCTGCTCCGGCCTGTCCTGACGGTCATTCCTGTCCTGGCGGTCGCTTCGTTCCATGGAATCTCCCTGGGACTGCCTGTAATTACTGGTTCTCTGCGGTCCTTCCTGCCTGTAGGAACGGACCACTGTTCTCTTTTTATCATTCGGATTCGTTCTGTTTACGGAGGCCGCCTGTGTCTGAGCAGGAGCCTTCTCCTCCTTAGCCGGCTCTGCGGCTCTCCTCGCTGGTTCCTCGGACTGCTTCACCGCTTCTCCGGCACTAACAGAAGGTTCTTCATTCCCGGTTGAAACATCTGCCGGAGCACTTTTTCCTTCCTTTTCGCCTGCCTTCTCACAGAGAATATCAATCAGCTCCGCCTTTCTCATGGAACCGTAGCCCTTGATCTCCTGTTCTTTGGCAAACTCTTTTAATTTAGCCAATGATAATGTCTCTAATTTTTCACGCATAACTTTCTCCTTATTTTAACTACTCCATATGACAGTTCTTTCATATTCATGGGAATTATCTACGATAGAATATCGTAAACAGATGTAAATAAAATCTGACGTCAGGTCGTACGATAATTTCATTATATACCCTGATTGTCAAAAAGGGAAGATTTTTTTATCTTCATAAATTGCGCGGCCGGGAAGGCGCAAAGCGGTCAGCGAATCAGTTCCTTCATCGTCCGCCCGTCCACCCGGCCCAGATCCAGTCCCAGAATTTCGGCCAGTGTCGGCCCTTCATCAACCAGTGACATTTTCTCCACCCTGGCCCCCGCTGTAAAATGCGGGCCTGCAGCCATAAAAAATGTCCGGTATCCCTCCCGGTCGGGAAGATACCCGTGGGTTGCCGCCTGGATATGGAAATCCGTATGATGGTCGGAGGCTCCGGCCTTTCTCCTGTATTCTTCCCAGCCATTCTGGAAGTAATACCCATCCGCTGCCTCCAGCACAAACGCACATTCCGGGTCCGCCCCCAGTGCAGCGGCTTCGTCGCTGGTAAAGATGCGGGCAATTCCGCTGTTTTCACGCTCCATCATGCGATTTAAGAGTTTTTCCGTCCGCCCGAGACAGTTTCTATCCTTCACATAGATGTAACAGCATCCGTCACAGTCTCTTGCGATCGCCTTCCAATCACGGATTCTGCCGTTTTTCACCTCTGCCAGCCCAGCCTTTACAAAATAGTAATTCGGGTAAATCGCTTCCTTCACATCCAACTGGCAGTGGTCTCCCAGTATCACCACATCCGTCTCGTCCTCCAGCCCCATTTTACGGAGCAGTCCAAGAAGCTCCCCCAGCCTTTCGTCATGGCGCCTGATGGCCGCCATGGCCTCCGGGCTGTCCAGTCCGTACAAATGGCGGTTCGTATCGACATCGGTCAAATGAACCAGCATCAGATCAGGCCGGTATTTCTCCAGGGTGTGAAGCATGGATGCATGAACGAAATGATCCAGCTGCGGCTGCCTGATGCCTTCCCGCATAGATCCGAACTTCATCTGAAGCTCCAGCTCATAAAGAGGCGTCCCATTCATCATGCACACGCCCAGCTGATTCTGCCACGGACGGTTCGGAAGCACCTCCGGCAGGTTGTAATGCACTCTGGCCTTCCCCATCACCGGCCACAGAAGGGAAGCAACCCGGCAGCCGTTCTTTACCGCTTCATCATACAAGGTCGTCCCCTGCACGTATTTCCGCTGCCAGAACCAGTCCGATGGTTCCCGCTCCGGCTGTACCTGTAAATTGTTGACGATTCCATGATTCTTCGGATAACGTCCGGTCACAATGCTCACATGAGCCGGATAAGTCAGGCTGGGATATACGCTCACCACTTCACCGCATCCGGCCGCCCGCTTAAAGAATGGGCCAAAATTAGGCAGCGTCTCCATATAGGCCAGGTCCCTTCCGCCCACGGCGTCCAGGGACAGAATTATCATACGGCGTTTTTTTCTGTCTTGTCTGCTCATTTCACCAATTCCGCCTTTCTCCCTACTCCTCTGCCTCGTTTCGGATAAACTCCATGTGTTCCTTTATTTTTCTTTCGTATCCGTTCTCCGTCGGCTGGTAGAACACGCTCCCCTCCATGCCGTCGGGAAGATACTGCTGTTTCACATAGTGATTCGGGAAATCATGGGCATATAAGTATCCCTGGCCGTGTCCCAGCTTCGCCGCGCCCTTGTAATGGGCATCCTGTAAATGTACCGGAACCGGCATGGTCTTTCTCGACTTCACTGCCTCCAGTGCGTCAAAGACCGCATTGCAGGCCGCATTGCTCTTGGGAGCAGTGGCCACATAGGTGACGGCCTGGGAAAGAATAATCTGAGCCTCCGGCAGGCCGATCCGTTCCGCCGCCTGAGCAGCCGCCACGGCTACGACCAGCGCCTGCGGGTCCGCATTTCCCACATCCTCCGCCGCGCAGATCATGATTCGCCTGGCTATGAATTTCATATCTTCTCCCGCATACAGCATCCGGGCCAGATAGTAGACGGCCGCGTCCGGATCGGACCCCCGCATGCTCTTAATAAATGCGGATATCGTGTCGTAATGATTGTCCCCGTCCTTGTCGTAACGCACCACCCGCTTCTGAATACACTCCTGAGCCACGTCAATGTCGATATGGATCTTTCCGTCGGCCGGGTCCCGCTCTGTCGTCATGACGCCCAGTTCCACGGCGTTCAATGCGGCCCTGGCGTCTCCATTCGCCACATCTGCCAGGAAGTTCATGGCCTCCTCGTCGATCACCGCATTGTAGACCCCCATGCCCTTATCCTTGTCGTAGACGGCCCTGCGGATCAGTTCTCTGATGTCCTCCCGCTCCAGCGGCTTCAGTTCGAACACCCTGGAACGGGAAAGAAGCGCTCCGTTCACCTCGAAGTACGGATTCTCGGTAGTCGCGCCGATCAGAGTCAGCGTCCCGTCCTCCACAAACGGAAGTAAATAGTCCTGCTGCCCCTTATTGAAACGATGGATCTCGTCTACGAACAGGATCGTCTTTTTCCCAAACATCCCCAGGGAATCCTTGGCCTCCTTCACGATCTCTTCCATATCCTTTTTACCGGCGACCGTGGCATTGATCTGTTTAAAATCAGCGCTGGTGGTATTGGCGATCACCTTTGCCAGCGTCGTCTTTCCAGTCCCCGGAGGTCCGTAAAAGATCACGGATCCCAGCTTATCCGCCTTGATTGCCCGGTACAGCAGCTTGTCTTTTCCGATAATGTGCTGCTGCCCCACCACCTCGTCAAGAGTCACCGGCCGGAGCCGGGACGCCAGGGGAGATTCCTTATCCATGGTATTTTCTCTCATAAAATCAAATAAATCCATTTTCCTTCTCCTGCATTGTATACAATATCACTTCCCGGCAGACCCGCGTGAGCTGGCTTCCGGAAAAACATCAGTCGTACCAAAAGTATAGCCCTGGTTTCAAAAAGTGTCAATGATTTCCGGGAACATACATTTGGATGAGGTATTTCAAAAGCCTGGCCGCGTCGGAAAAGCCCCCCCGAATCTACAAAGGCTTTTTCCTGATATAAAATGCCCCGCCTAAAAGCACAGCACTATTGAAAGCCATAACCAGCCTCCATATAAAATATTGATCTCCCATAAACAGAAGCACGACAACCAAAACTCCTGTAACAATCCATGAGAGAATTTTCATTTCCTTATCAAACAGCGCCTTGCTGATAGAAATACCCGCAATTAAGTAACCCGTCAGACACAGAATTCCAATACCCAGGAAAAAGAATTTTTCTGGTATTCTCCCAAAGGCGGCCATGAGTACTCTGGACGCAACAGTCATCAAAAGATAATTACATATAATGACAGCTGCACACACGGCATACAGCTTCTCATACAACGCATGATTTTTCCTGATAATTCCCCTGTAATCAAAGGTGATATACAGCAGGGCGAGGAATCCAACCAGATCTCTCAAGATATAATTTATGGTATTAATCATGCGGAGATCGAACAGTCCTAATATAAAATGGTACACTGCAACCGTACTGTAAACGTTCCAATAGATAAACACAAGACTGCACAGAATCATAAAATTTGATAAATAATAGCAGAACATCTTTCTCTCCATACCGCCCTCCCATCTGACGTTTCCCAACACTCTAATCCAGCTTTAAAGGCTTCTCCCTGCCCTTAGTCGGCCCGAATCTCATTTCCGGCAGATCCTCTAACGGCAATGGACGCGGTTCTATCGATGAACCGTGCGTCCCTGATGAAGCCTATTTTTTTTGCTTTAGCTCTTGCCGGATCACTATTTTTTGCCTTCCAGGATTTCACTTTTATTCTCATACTTCTCCGAATTCGTCCGGTAGAAAACGCCGCCCGCATTATACTCCAGTTCGACGGCATATCCATCCGGAACCAGCGCACTGTGAATCTGACCCGTTTCACGCATCAGGTAATCAAATGCGGTCTCTACGTTTACTCATTTTTCTCCGCAGGTTCATTATACCATGGCCGGCAACCAATATCATTACGAACTTTAAAATATAGAAAAAGCCTGCCGGAGCGCTCCGGCAGGCAGACTTGATCTGCATAAGATCCGTTCTTACATTAATTAACTCCGATAGACATCGTCTCCGGCAGAGTGCTTCCGCCGTCAATCACGATCTGAGATCCGGTTAAGTAGCTGGACTCATCACTTCCCAAAAATGCAAACAGTTCGCCGACTTCAATCGGTTTGGCCAGACGCTTCATCGGAACACCTACTGCGATGTCTGCGATTGCTGCCTCCGGATTCTCCGGATTGGATTCCAGAGCCATCTTTTCAACCATCGGTGTGCGGGCATAGCCTAACTGGGAGCAGTTTACGCGGATATTGCGGGCTGCGTACTCTACGGCAAGACACTTGGTCAGGCCAACGAGCGCGGCCTTTGTCATGGCATAGGCCGCCTCGCCCGCATCTGCAACGATGTCACCGGTTACGGAAGACGCGATCACGATGTTTCCGCCGCCCTGCTTTAACATATATGGAACTACGGCTTTACAGGTGTTCCATACGCCCTTGATATTTACATCAATGTGGAAGTCACGAGTCTTGTCATCCATTTCCTCGAAAGGTGCTAAACGGCATACGCCCGCGTTACAGCATGCAACATTGATCTCTCCGAAGGTGTCAGCACCCGTTTTAGCCGCAGCGTCCATCTGCTCACGGTCGGCTACATTGGCAATAACCGTAATAATTTCCGCATTGTATTCCCTGCGCAGCTTCTCAGCAGTCTCCTCTACCGAAGGGGATAAATCTACCATAATTAATTTTGCGCCGTATTTTGCGTAAGCAGTGGAGATTCCCTCTCCAAGACCTGCAGCAGCGCCGGTAATCAATGCAACTTTTCCATCTAATTTAGCCATTTTACATATCTCCTTTGTTGTTTTTTATATTCCAGGCGGAATGACCGCATGGTTTGCTCTAATCATTTAAAACTTCCGGATACCGTCCGGTGTCTCAATTTCCACCGGATGCTTCTTCCAGTTTACCAGGTTCATCCACAGCCAGATGATGCCGCCGATTCCAAGATAGACGAAGAAGCAGATCCAGGAATCCACGCCCTGTCCCAACGTGCAGAAAAATGCAATCGTTATCGCTATCACCATGGCGAAGATCCGGAATGCATCGCCGCCCTTCACCGTATTGGAGCTCTTCCAATCCGGATGCTTGTGGTGAATGCAGACCGCTGAAATCATCGTCAGCGCATACGCACAGGCACAGCCAAAACTCATCAGATTGAAGAATGCACTCATAAAATCAGAGGAGTTCTGTAAAACTATAAAAATTAAAGACAGGATCAGCAGGAAAATATTGGGCAGCAGAGGCTGCTTATTTTTGTTCACTTTTGCAAATATTTTAGGCAAAAAATTTTTGTTCGCCATGGAGTACAGCATACGGACCGTGGACATCCAAAAGCCCAGCAGGGAAGCGCCCATGCCCAGGAGGCAGGAGATGAGTCCCACAACTATAGGCCAGAAAACCCAGCCGAGTTCCTTCTGCATCGTAGCAATCGTCAGGAAACCATCCTGCGCAAATCCCGCGTATACGTCCTTTAAACCGTCCAGACCCGCAACACAGAAATAGTAGAATACGTAGATACAGCCGCATGTCAGAATCGAACCGCAGATCGCTTTTTTAGAGCTTTTGATGGGAAAATCTCCCTCTTCTACCATCTGGGGAACCGTCTCAAAACCAAAATACGGAGTAATCAAAAGCGCCATACCGATAATCCAGCCCGGAATTCCGTGGACAGAATCCAATGTGGAGGTGAAAATATTTCCAAAGTTTGCAAGATGCCAGTGACCGGAAAACAACAGGATAAATCCGGTCAGTATGGTAACCGCAATATTACAGAACAGCATGCCGGCCTGGGCCTTAACGAGAAACTGGACATTCTGAATACTCATCAGGAAGTACAGAATCAAGAGAATCGCCGCACAGCCTACCATGGGCCAGGTGCCCAGATTCAAATGCATCGTCTTATTCACCCATGTCATGATCGCCATAACAACAGCCGGCGGAACGGATATCCAGGCCGCCATAATCAGCCAGGAGGCCAAAAATCCCACGTGTTTGTTAATCCCGACCGTGTTATAAATCAGCTCCCCGCCGGAAGTATGAAACAGAGAAGCGAGTTCGCTGTACACCAGTGCAATCGGAAGGATTGCAACCGTCATCAGGGCAAAAGCAAGAAATGTTCCGGTGCCGCAATAACCGTAGAAAACAGAATCCCAGTAGTTTACAAAGGTAAAAATAGAGCCTGTCGCTACCGTATAAACAAAAATCAATTTCAAACTTTTGTTCAGACCGCCATTTTTATTTTGATTATCTTCCATTCCCAAAACTCCTTTACATAATTAAACTTTTTAGCAGTCCCACCGCCGCAGATCACGAGGCGTTAAGCCCACAGAAATAAAAAGGTCCAAAAACCCCTTACAAAGTTTTTGGACCACAATGCCGCTCTACTGATATACGCCGTTGCATATCATCTTATATTAAATTTTACCGCTAAAGTGATATCCCTTTAACTGAATTAGATCATAGCACTTTGTGATTAATTTGTCAAGAAAATACCAGTTAATGAAAGACAGAAAATCTGACGGCGGTCCCCTCCCCGCTTTCAATCGTTAGCGTGCCCTTAAGGCTCGATTTCACAAGGCTGTCCACAAGCTTTAATCCAAGGCCCTTGCCGGATCGGTGACCGCTTTTTTCATCAATTCCGCAGCCATCATCCCTGACCGTAACCCAGGAGTATTCCTCTCCCTTTTCTATCGTCAGGAAAATGCTGCCTTCCTCACGGTCACAAAAGGCATATTTGATGCTGTTTGTCACCAGCTCATTGACAATCAATGCAACGGTGGAGGCCACGTGCTCCGGAAGCTCCAGATCATCTCCCGTGATATCCACACGAATCCGGCATCCGCGGACGCTCCAGCTCTCCAGCACACAATCGATAATCTGAGCCAGCATGGTCTTTAAATCAACCGCTTCCGCCCCGGTATGAGCGAGAAGGTCATAGGTCATGCTCATGCTGCGGATATATCCGGTAATGGTTTTGGCAAACGCCTTCACCTCTGCGTCCTTTTTCTGTGCCGCCTCCAGCCCGACGAGGCTGATGATCGTCTGAAGGTTATTTTTCACGCGGTGATGAACCTCATGGATTAAGGCCGCCCGGTAAGCGATCTCATCCTCCATCTGCCGGATCTTCGTCTTATCCCGCAGGATAACGAGAATTCCCTGATACACTCCATTTTCCCGAATCGCACTGATATTTTCCTCCAATACGTATCGGTCAGTCTGGACTTCCTGCTTCCAGGTACCGCCAGCCATAATCTCTTCCTGGCTGTACCTTCCCGTCAGATCCAGATCTTCATATCTGCGGCCGATGAGGCTCTCCGGATGTCCGGCCTTCTGATACAGCTCCTCCGCCCGCGCGTTCGCAAAGGTGCAGATTCCCGCCTCATCGCAGATCAGGAAGCCCTCCTGCAGATTGCTGATCAGCTGATTGATCTTACTGTCAAAGAAAGCCGATTTTCCCTCTTTATTTACGATACGTATAGGCTCCGTATCTGCCCCGGAATTCAGATATTCATAAGTCAAAGAGCCGATGACCTTCTGCTGGTCATTAAAAATGGGACTGACCGTATGTCGGACCACGATCTTTCTGTTGTCAATGATACCGATCAGCCCTCTGCCTGGAATCCCGTGTTCCAGCGCCCGATATACCGCCGGTTCATCTTCCTTCTTTTCAACCTCCCCGATCACGTCCCGCTTATAGAGGTCACAGTCCGGATGGCGGTACTGGGCCGCAACCATGGATTCCCCGTTTCGTGTCAGTATATTGATATAGGTATCCCCGCTTTCCAGATTACCGATAGAAGGCAGCGCATGGGATACATCCAGAAGAATCTGGATATCCGCTTCTGTCAAATCGGTATAAGAATGAGCGATCTGGACCAGCTTCCTGTCCCGTTCTTCTTTTGTCAGACAATCAGGCATTTTCCCCTCCCGTCCCCGGTTTTTTACAGTCTGTTTTTTCAGTCTGTTTTCGCACCCTGTTTTTCAGTCTCTCTACTCTCCATACGCTTTTAGAAGCATTTTTGCTATCTCCGCCATGGACTTTCCCTTGTCCATGGCCAGCCTGCGAATATAGGAAAATGCTTCCTTCTCTGTCATATTTCTGCGCTCCATAATAATTCCCTTGGCACGGTCCACATACTTTCTGTCATTGAGCGTTTCCTTCGTTCTGCTGAACTCCCGCTCCATTTCCTCAATCTGCTTATATTTATTCTGGGCAATCTTAATAGCCGGAATCAGAGTATCTTCATCCACCGGCTTCACAATATAGCCCATGATATCCATATTCACTGCTTTTTCGGCAATCTCCCTGTCCCGGTAAGCGGTCAGCACAATGATAAATCCGGCCAGCTTCTCCTCGTTGATCACCCTGGCCGCTTCCAAACCGGTCATAACAGGCATATTGATGTCCATAATTATAAAATCCGGTTTCGTCTCCCTGCACAGAGTAACGGCATCCATGCCATCCTCGGCCTCTCCTGCCACTTCGTAACCGTTATTCTCCAGGATTTCCCGAATATACATACGGATCAGAACTTCGTCATCTGCAATTACACCTCGTAACCCCATTAATCTCCCCCCAGCCATATACTCCCTGTTTGTATATGAAATATATGTATTTATTCAACTTTTCATTATACCATGAAATCATGGGGAAACGCAATCTTCATTTGCCTGCGCGCTTAGAGTGCACTCCAGGGACGCACGCGGAGGTGTCTGCTCCATACCGCCTCAACAGGCTCAGAGAAGAAAAATCAGTGCAATCGCAAGATATGCAGGAAACATGCGCCGGTTGGCGGCAAAATAGCAGAGTACAAAAAAAGCGGAAAGAATCAGGCTGAACAGCGCCGTTTCCCAATCCTTCGTCAGTCCATGAAGCATTCCCCAGGTCAGCGCACAGAAAATCCCTCCCCACGGTATCAGAGAAGTCCGCCTGACAGGAAAAAGAGACTCTCCCGCCTCCTGTCCAAAGACAATGATAAAAAGAATCAGCGCGGATTCAAGAAGGTAATAAAGGTGCTGAAGCAGAAATACGGAAATCCCCGCCCTCCCATATATTCTTAGGAAGTACCTGAGTTCTGACAATGGTTTTAAATGCAGCCTCATTTCCTCTGCATCAAACGACATGAATAGAATACCGGCAGCCATGCTCTATCTGTATCGTCTAAAAAAAGAGATCGTAAAACAGAATCAGGATATTCAGCTGATCCGCCGTCTAACCCTTGAAAAAGGAAACAGCACACATGGCAGCTTCAGGGAACGCTGCTGATCAATCCACCAGAAGCTCCTCCACTGTAACAAAGGTATACCCCTGCTTCTCCAAAGTATCGACGACCTCCAGCGCCGCCTGCACCGAAGTCGGGAATACATCGTGCATAAGTATGATATCCCCGGGTTCTACATTCTTCACGATTTTCCTCACAACTTTGTTTGTATTCTGCAGCTTCCAGTCAAGAGGGTCCACCGACCACAGCACCACCGTCATATCGGTTGCGCACTCCAGCTCCTCATTCCACGATCCGTACGGAGGCCGCAGATATTCCGGCCTCTGGCCTGTGATCTCTTCGATTTTCCGGTTGGTCTCCCCGATCTGCCCGCAGGCGTTTTCCAGTGTCTCCTTGCTCATCTGTACATGGGTAAACCCATGATTTCCGATCAGATGGCCATCCTCCTTCATCTGGCGGATCACCCCTTCTTTTCCGTCAATATTTTCTCCCAGAAGAAAAAACGTGGCATGTACGCCCCGCTCTCTGAGTCCATCCAGCAGTTGGCTGGTATAGACGGAATGAGGGCCGTCATCGAAGGTAAGCGCGATCTGTTTCTCCCCGGAAAACTGGCGCCGCACCTCACTCTGCGCCGAATCCCCGGCGTCAGCCGGAAGAAATAGAGTCTCCTTTGTTTCCTGATAAAAGCCATACATGCTTCTTCCCAGCGCGATATCCAGTGCAAGGACAGCAAACAGGCATAAAATTTTCCATCTCAGTTTCATTTCGATCTCTGGCTTTCTCACTATTATTAAACAATCTATGCACAGACGAAAGAAAATAAAACCGGTTTGTTTTCGTAATTTTTCTATCTTTTTTCCCTTAAATACGATATAATAGGGATATAAACCTGTTATTGTTGCATAATTTCATACGCACATGAAATTCTTTTGAAAGGAGAGGATGTTATGGGGCATAAAATTATTACCATCGGCCGTCAGTTCGGCAGCGGCGGACACGAAATCGGCGACAGGCTGTCCAAATCTCTTGGCATTCCGCTGTATGACCGGAATTTAGTGGAGATGGCAGCCGATAAAATGGGGCTTTCAGAAATCAGTGTCGAAGAAGTGGATGAATCTGTTTTAAACACATTTTTGTCAGCCTACCGCTATCCGGACCATGTCAATTCTTTCACCGGCTATGGCCTTCCTTTAAATGACAGCACCTATTTAACGCAGTCATCCATCATCGAAAGCCTGGCAAAGCGTGGGCCCTGTATCATCGTCGGCCGGTGCGCGGACTACGTTCTCCGGCAGAATTCCGGCTGTCTGAATATCTTCATCAGCGCTTCCATGGAGGACCGCGTCAAACGGATTATGGACCGCTACAATCTGACGGAAAAGGAGGCGGCCACCGCGATCAAGCGGACAGACCGGAGAAGAAAGAATTACTATGAGACGTATACCGATCAGAACTGGGGCAGCACCGATTCCCACCAGCTGCTGATCAACGTCAGCAAGCTCGGTATGGAACGTACGCTGGGACTGATTGAATACCTTTATAAACAGCCATAATAAACTACAGGAGCGATATGCTTTCTTGAGGGAGAAACCGCATATCGCTCCTGAATTTTGTTCTTCCTGACGTTCCGGCATCCATACTGCCTCTATATCATACCAACAAAATGGTAAAACAGCCATATCACGCTCCCGCCAATCAAGGCGATTCCGCCGACTGCTGCAATGAGAAACAACGCAACCGCCGTCTGAAAAACCAGCAGGCAGAGCAGCGGATGCTTCTTTTCCAGTTTATCCACCATTTTTTTCACAAGATTCCTATTTATTAAAAGGACTTCCATCATCGCAATCCCCTCCTCTTCTGCTTTCATTATAATGCAGGGCGATTTAAAGATTCTACGGTTGAGATTGCGGCTTTCATAAACATTCTATAAACGATTGACTTGTTCTGCTTTCCTGGGATATGATTAGAGTAATAACTTTTTACAGTGGAGGTCTTGACTGTTGCAGACGAAATATCTGATTTTGATTCTGGGGCTTTTGATTGTTATTCTGGCTCATGGTGACCGCGGCAGAAAGGCCGGCGGATCCGGCCGCTATATAAAGAGTATTCTCGGGATTGAAAACGGGAACGGGAGACGTATCAAGGGATACGATTACATTCGTGTTCTGGCCGTTATCGCCGTCATCGGGACCCATGTCGTTCAGTCCGATACACAGCTTTCTGCAGGCAGTCCCGGATGGATCGGACTGCGCATCGCGGAGACCGCATTTCTGACCTGCAACGTGCTGTTTGTCATGCTCAGCGGAGCGCTGCTGCTGAACCGCGGGGAAGAGCCTGTCGCGTCCTTTTATAGGAAACGGGTCTTTCGGGTCGTCATTCCCATGGCGGTCTACTATATGTTCTACCTCTATATGGGGCTCTATCATTCCGGGCTGTTAAATCCGGCAAACTGGCTAGACGCGGGAAGGCGTTTTCTTTCCGGCCCCTCGGACTGGAACCCGCATTTCTGGCTGATGTATGTTATCATCTCCTTCTATCTCACCGCTCCGTTTTTCAGAGTCATGGTGCAGAACATGTCCGACCGCCTTCTAACGTCATTTGTCTTCCTGACCTTTGTCATGAACGGCGCCCTTGCCTGGCTTCCGTTGGCCGGTATCCAGTTCAGCTTCGTAACCATCCTATGCGGCTGGGAATCCGTGTTTGTATTCGGATATTTCTGGACGAGACCAGTCTCTAAACGCTTTTTTAAGCCTTTTATTGCCCTCGGGGCAGCGTCCTTTGTCTTCACCGCTGCCGTCTCCTGCATCGCTCCTGACGGGGCTGAAATGCTGTTTAACAGGGCTCCTTCGATGCTCTTCATGGCAGGCGGCATTTTTGCATGGTTTTCTGAGAGGGAGGACCATTTGAAAATGCCGGGGATGGCTGTCAGAGTAATCGGAAAGTATGGATTTTCCATTCTACTGATTCACTGGTACATTCTGCATTACGTCACCGAGGAACGGCTCGGCCTCTTCGCCTCCTCCTTTGGGGTTATCGGCGGCACCGTGTTCGCCATGGCCGTGACGCTGATCCTTTCCCTTCTGGCTGCTCTGGTGTTTGACAATACCGTTGTCATTGCCGTGGAATACGTCTGTGAAGCTGCGCTCAAATTGTTAGAAAAGATATGGAAAAGGCTGACCCGTCAGTCAGCCTCATAGTTTACATAAATTCAAATCGACCAGTTTTCACTGCATCGGCCATTTCTTTTTACGACTCCACAAACCGGTACCCCACTCCGACTTCCGTCAGGATAAACCGAGGCTTCGTGGAATCTTCCTCTATCTTCCGCCGGATATTCGCCATAAATACGCGGAGGGACTGGTAATCATCCGTCGTGTCGTAGCCCCACACCTCCTGCTGTATGAAATGGTGAGTCAGCACTTTCCCGGAATTGTTTACCAGAAGCGTCAGCATCTTATATTCGATCGGGGTCAAATGCACCTCGCCGCCTCTGACAAAGACTTTTCTCTTCTCGAAATCCATCTTGAAGGTATCCAGCTCGAAGACCGGCTCCTGCTTGGGAGCACTGCTGCGGTGGCGCAGTGCGACCCGGATTCTGGCGAGAAGTTCACCGGCGTTAAACGGCTTGGTGATATAATCGTCGGCTCCGGCGTCCAGCGCGCCTACCTTCTCCTGCTCCATGCCCCTCGCGGAGACTACGATGACCGGCACATCGGATTCCTGACGAATCTGGTCCAGCACCTCCATCCCATCCAGGTCCGGAAGCCCTAAATCCAGCAGGATCAAGTCCGGATTGTTGGCGTAAAAGCAGGAAATACCAGTCAGCCCGTCGTCGGCCAGATCACACCGGTATCCCTTCGTCTTCAGTGTTATTCTTATAAAGTTCTGAATTGTCTTGTCGTCTTCTATTACCAGGATATCTGCATCATTCATTCTGTCTTACCTCCATCGGCATGTCAATCTGGAACGTGGCTCCCCCCTTGTCGTTGTTAAACGCCGTGATACGGCCTCCGTGGGCTTCCACGATGGCCTTGCAGATGGTGAGCCCCAAACCGACTCCCCGCTGCTTATCTCCGTTCTCATACGCAGTTGTAAAAAAATTATCAAAAATCTGGTCCAGCCGTTCCTCCGGCACCCCGATCCCATTGTCGGATACCTTAAAAACAAGGAAACTTCCGTTCACCTTGGCGGATACGGTAATGGTGGTATCCTTTCCGGAGTGACGGATCGCATTGTCGATTAAATTCACCAGAACCTGGGTGAAGAGCCTGGCGTCTACCGGCAGCAGCACGATGTCGTGGGGGGTGGACGTCTTTAAATGGTGATCCCCCAGCCGCTTGGATACCAGCGTGACCGCACCCGATATCAGGTCATCGACCACCTCTTTTTTCTTCTGTATCTCCAGGCGCCCTTCCTGAATTCTCGTCATATTGAGCAGGTTCTCCACCATGGAATTCAGCCACTCCGCATCGGTGCAGATATCGTTTAGCATGCTCTTTGCCGTCTCCTCGTCGAGCCCGTTATAATTGTCATACAGGAAATTGGAGATCCCGGCGATTCCGGTCAGCGGAGTCCTTAAATCATGGGAAATACTGCGCAGCAGAGTGCTCTTCAGCCTTTCCTTCTCAATCTGGATCTTGGTATCCTCCTTCTCCTCATTCAGCCTCTCCCGCTCCATCACCAGGGTAATCTGTGAAATGACGGTGTCCACATAAATCCGCTCTTCCGCCTCCAGCTCACTCTCGCTGCAGTCGAAGATTACGACGCCGTACGTTTTATTGTTGCTGCGGATCGGCACGTATAGACAGGGATTTTCACCGAACTGGGACTCCCCGTGGCCGCAGACCATGGAATTGCGGTAACACCACTCCGCTATGGTATCGGCAAACTCCTCGTTATCCCGGTTTCGAATCAGAATATCCACGTGTCTGGCCGTCAGCTTCTTCAGACTTTCACTGCTGTATCTGGCCACGGCCGGAAGACCGGACAGATTTAAGAATCCACTTCCGATGGCATTCAGCCTGGTGGTGATCTCCGTCCTGGTGTTAGCGATGTCCATCTGCTTCTGCAGTTTAACCGTCAGCGACGCCACGATAAAAGCAACAATGATAAAGATCAGCAGCGAGATCACGTAGTTGGGATCATCCACCTGAAAGGTGAATTTCGGGGCGGTAAACAGGAAGTTAAAGGTGAACACAAATACCACCGCCGAACCGATTCCCCAGCACATGCTGCTGGTCTCCACACTGCAGATCACGACGCCTACCACATAGAGCAGAAGCAGGTTCTCAATCCGGACCCCCATATGGTTGAGCACGATGGCAAACATGGTGGACAGCACCCATATGACGGCTACTTTTGCAGCATTTTTTACTATTTTTAAGACATATCCCGCATCTGCGGCTTCATTTCTCATGATTCAATCCTTTTCCCGTTTCTTTTTCCGCTCGTACCTGCCTGAAAGCGTTTCTCACGCAGGAACTTCTTTCCGTCTGATGCCATTCTGACTACAGCGATAAGAACCACGTAGATCTCCAGCCGTCCCATGAACATACCGGTTATGGCGGTCCAGTGAATCACCGGACTGGCTCCATACGCCGTAATTCCCACGGACAGCCCTACCGTTCCCAGCGATGACGCAAACTCAAACATGGAATCCTGCAGGGAGTAACCGTAACAGCAGAATATAAATGTCCCCGCGCCAAACAGCAGGAGGTAGAAAAATACAAACGCGTTGATCTGTTTTCTCTCCCGGTCCGGGATCGTATCCTTCCGCCCGCCCCGGTTAATCTGCTCTGTAAATACCACCCGGTCCGGATACGTATCCCGCACCAGCTTCCACCAGATTTCCTTCAGCATAACATAAACACGGTAAATCTTCAAGCCGCCCGCCGTGGAGCCGGCTCCGCCTCCTATAAGCATCAGAAGAATCATAAGAAACATCATGGCCGGCGTCCAGGAGGCGAAGGAGTCCACCGTCTGAAACCCGGTCGTCGTCAGCGCGGAAACCGCCTGAAATAAAGCCGTCCGAATGCTTTCCGGCACACTGCCGTACACGCTGTTCGTCAAAAGAACCGTCAGAAGAGGCACAAAGAGCGCCAGCAAAAACAGCATGAGCCTTGTCTCGCAGTGTGAAAAGAACGCCCTCCATTTTCCCTTCAGGAGAAGCAGATGAACGAAAAAATTCGTGCCTCCCAGCAGCATAAGCACGATTGTAACCATCTCGATCGCAGGGCTGTGATAATATCCGATGCTCTCCGGCCTCGTGGAAAAACCGCCGGTGGAAAGTGCTGCCACGGCGTGATTAATTGCGTCGAAGAGGCTCATTCCAAACAGCACATACAGTAGTGTTCCAGCCAGAATATAGCCGCTGTAAATCCCTATAACCAGCCTGGCGGATTCGATTAAATTGGGGAGCAGACGGTCTGAATGGCCTTCCGCG